>CAIVPQ010000032.1 GCA_903907835.1 uncultured Actinomycetes bacterium | reverse complement strand
TGCTTCAGTGACGCGAGTAATCGAAACTTTTCCTGCTGGATCTGCGGTGACCTTCGATGCAAAAGTGAGTTGCGCCCAACCAAGGCGAGCGCTGATCATCGCTGGTACAACGCTCATGCGAGCATCCGTGGATTCAGTTCCGCAAATAACGAGGTCGTATGCACCATCGGCAATTACCTTTGCAAGAACAGCAGATGTTGCGAGCGCATCAGACCCAGCGAGCGCGCTATCGGTAATGAGAATTGCATCATTGGCCCCCATTGACAGCGCCTTACGAACTGCTTCAGTCGCGCGATCTGGACCCATTGAGATTACGGTGACTGAATGTGGGCCACCATCTTCATTGCCTCCATGAGCTTCGGCGATGCGAAGCGCTTCTTCAACGGCGTATTCATCAAGGTCGTTCAGAACCGCATCAACATTTTCACGATCGAGCACTCCATTGACCATCTTCTTCTCAGCCCATGAATCGGGAACTTGCTTTACACAGACAGCAATCTTCATGGCTCCTATGTTACTGACGAGTAGCGCATTTGGGAAGCATCTCAGAATCTTCTCAACTCTCAACCAATACTTCACCCACTATTCAGGAACACGTAACCTCATCGCGAATTTCGAGATGGGTTCATCGCTCACCCTTCATCCATGATTGAACTAGAGACATCTGAAGCAAAACTTCGGATCGCTGTCGTTACTGAAGCATTCTTGCCTCAGGTCAATGGGGTAACGAATTCAGTTCTGCGGCTGCTGGAATACTGCAAAGAAGCCGGCCATGAAGTTTTGATTATTGCTCCTGAAAGCGAAGGGGCACCCACTAGATATCTCGATTACAAGATCAAGCATGTTCCTAGCATTGCAATGAAAAAGTTGATTCCGATGGGAGTCCCCCGCAAATTCTTAGAACCTCTTCTTGAAGGGTTTGCACCCGATGTAATCCACTTAGCTTCACCAATTTTTCTTGGACACTATGTAGCACGAATAGCCAAGAAGATGCAGATTCCAACTGTATCTGTATACCAAACAGATATTGCTGGCTTCGCTCGCCACTATGGGTTAACAATTGCACATAACACTCTCAAGAAGTGGGTCTCTCGAATCCACCAGGCATCTGATATCACTCTGGCTCCTTCTAAGTGGGCTTGTCGCGATCTCGAAAGCAACGGTGTGAAAAATGTGCGACTTTGGAAGCGCGGAGTTGATCTCGTAAACTTTCAGCCATCTCGTCGCGATGAATCACTTCGTATAAACATCAAGGGGAAGAGTGAAAAATTCATTGTCGGCTATGTCGGCCGCCTTGCAAATGAAAAACGATTAGATGATCTTGTTGTGCTTGACCAACAACGCGATATTCAACTTGTCATAGTTGGAGATGGTCCCGCAGCTTCTCGCTTCAAGAAAGAACTTCCAAATGCTCGCTTTGTTGGATACCAATCGGGAACAGAACTTGCTCGCTATGTCGCATCTTTTGACATATTTGTTCATACTGGAAAGCACGAAACTTTCTGCCAGGCTATTCAGGAGTCACTTGCTTCTGGAGTACCGGTAATTGGCCCTGATACAGGCGGTCCCGTTGATCTCATTGATCATGGAGTAACCGGTCTGCTCATTGATACTGCCGATTCGCATGCACTTTTGGAAGCTGTTGAGGCTTTGCGCTCACATAGTGCATTCGATTTGATGCAACTTGCTGCACGGCGCGCAGTCGAGCATCGAAGTTGGGATTACATCAACGCTCAACTCATCGAACATTATCGGGATGCCATCTACGAAATCTCAAAGAAGCGTGGGTTAGTCGCATGAAGATCATTCACATTGCAAATTTCTACGGGCCAAAATCCGGAGGAATTAAGACCACCCTGCATAATCTAGGGTCCGAGTATCGAAAAGTTGGTCACGAGTTTATCTATGTTGTTCCTGGCAAGAAGTTTGGGCGCGAGAAGACAGATCATGGCGGATGTATCACCCTCCCGTCATGGGTAATACCTTTCAGCGGCGGATACCGTGTGATCAAGTCAAATCGCCAAGTAAAGACAATTCTGCAATCACTTATGCCAGATCGCATTGAAGTATCAGATCGATTCACTCTCTCGTGTCTAGGTAACTGGGCAAAACACCGCGGAATCCCAGCAATTGTCTTCAGCCATGAAACCTTGCGAGGGCTAGTGAAAAATTATTTTGGTTTATCGCTGAAGTCCTTTGTTGGATGGCATAACTCACGACTTGCTGGAAAATTTGACTATGTTGTTACAACAACAAATTTCGCCGCATCTGAATTCAATGACATTGGAACATCAAATGTTGTACGTGTACCACTCGGCGTAGATCTAGAAACTTTTTCACCTTTACACCATAACGAAGAGTTGAGAACTAAAATGCTTAAGGGTGGCGAAGTTCTCTTAATCCATTGCGGAAGGCTATCCCCCGAGAAGAAGCCAGAACGATCACTACAAGCGTTACGTGAACTTCTCGAGCGAGGTATAAATGCGCGTCTCGTCTACATTGGAAGCGGCCCTCTTCATAAAAAACTCTACGACTCCTCTCGTGATATTCCGGTCACCTTCTGGGGTTACGTCGCAAACAAGAATCTACTTGCGCAAATGATCGCATCTGCAGATGTTTCACTTGCTCCAGGGCCAATCGAAACTTTCTGTCTAGCAGCTCTTGAATCTCTTGCTAGCGGAACACCAGTGGTCGCATCTAATACGAGCGCAGTAGGCGAATTCTTAATCGATGAAGAAGGCGACTTCGTTGGGCTCACTGCTGCAAACAACGGTGCAGCCTTCGCTGATGCCATAGAGATTATTCTTGAAGAACTTCGAGAAGATTCAACTCTTTCATCTCGATGCAGAATTCAAGCTGAGAAATTTCCCTGGTCTCAGACTGTTCGCAGGCTCGAATCTCTCAACGACGTGACGGCGGCATGAGATGCAAGGGCCG
>CAIVPQ010000031.1 GCA_903907835.1 uncultured Actinomycetes bacterium | reverse complement strand
TGACGTGCGGAACTAGAACACTGGATTCGTCGTCCATGAAGTCAAGATTTCCAGAGTAGCCAGTGGCAATAACGGCAGTTTTTCTCGCCATTGAGTCAGCCAGATTCAGCCCATAGCCCTCTGCCCTGTGAAGGCTCAGGTACAAATCGGATAGTTCCAACAACGACTGATTCTCGTAGTGGTTCAAATAGCCGTCCAAAAAGATGATGTCCTGACGATCCTCTGCTGCCGCTTTGAGTCTTTCAAATTCCTCTTCGTGATTTTGCCCGTTTATAGATTTCACTACCAATGTGCTTGACCGAACCTCTGGGAAAGCCATTTTGTAAGCCACTATTGCGCCCTCGGGGTTTTTCCTGTCTACATCGCTATTGAAATCAAAACTCGTTGAAACTAGAAACGTGCCCTTCGGAACCCCAAAGTCGATTCGCTTGAGTTCAGTCTCAGAAGTTGGCACGGGTACTGGAACATTTACTGTCTTCACTGGAGTGGTGACTGTTGCAGCAATTGAATTCCTTGCAAAGTCGCTCAGAGTCCACACTTGGTCAAGTAGGTTAGCCACCTGGGAAAACAGACTTGGGAAATCCTCGAGTTCCCAGGCCCAAATACCTGTGTGAGAAGTATTGGAGGAATGCGCAATTCCAAAAAACGAAATCAGCGACACAAGTTGGTCAGCATTCACGCAACTAATCGAGTGGGCTAGAGGGTTGTATTGGCCAGTTTTGTGAACAAGCGGGTGCTGTTTTCGTGCTGTGTTTGCCTCAAAAGGCACAATATTCAGATCGACACCCGAAGCCACTAGCAAAGACACAAGTCGACGAGAAATCTCTCCAATACCCAACTCGGATTGGATATGTCCAAAGAGATTGATTGCGGGGGCACGCGACGTCACCTCAGGAAATCTAGACATTGCGAAGGCGATCGATGTCGGCCAAAACCATCAAGCGTGCTAGTTCTTCAACGGTGGTCTTGGATTCCCAGCCCAAAACTGCCTTAGCCTTTGATGAATCGCCGATCAGAAGATCTACCTCTGCGGGCCTGAAGAAATCCGGATTTACTTTGACCAACACTTTGCCACTCTTTGTGTCATGACCACTCTCATTGACACCTTCACCCGAGAAGGCGATATCTATACCTGCGTGGGCAAAAGCGAGTCGAGTGAAATCTCTAACGCTGGTGGTTTGATTGGTCGAAAAGACAAATGTGTCAGGTTCATCCTGTTGCAACATGCTCCACATGCCTGCAACATATTCCTTGGCATAACCCCAGTCGCGCTGGGCGTTTAGGTTTCCGAGTAAGAGAATTTCGTCTGAACCAAGTGAGATTCTTGCAACTGCCTCAGAAATCTTTCTGGTAACAAACTCGCTTCCTCTCAATGGAGACTCGTGATTGAAGAGGATTCCGCAAGCTCCGAACAATCCGTAACTCTCGCGATAGTTAACAGTCATCCAATGAGCGAATAATTTGGCAACCCCGTAAGGGCTTCGTGGGTGGAAATCAGTAGTTTCGCGTTGCGGAACTTCCTTAACTTTTCCAAACATTTCAGAGGTACTGGCCTGATAAAACCTAATTTCAGAATCTACGATTCGAATGGCTTCCAGAACATTCAATGCACCTAGTCCCGTAATTTGTGAGGTAGTGTGCGGTTGATTGAAAGAAGCTCCAACAAAACTTTGAGAAGCAAGATTGTAAATTTCGTTTGGACGGTGTTCGCCAAGTAGACGAATACTTGACGATGGGTCGGTTAGGTCATGTTCCACTAATTTCAAGTTTGGATCGCCTAAAACATTGAGTTGACTTAACCTCCAAAAACCTTGATTACTTGTTCTGCGGTAAGCCCCAACCACTTCGTAACCCTTTGAAATCAGGTCTTGTGCCAAATAGGCACCATCCTGTCCGGTTA
>CAIVPQ010000030.1 GCA_903907835.1 uncultured Actinomycetes bacterium | reverse complement strand
TCGCCACCCGCTGTGACAACTGCTTCAATGATTGTTCCAGCCTTTGAAGCTGTGCGAACTAGAACATCAAATGATTGTGATGCACGGTAGCCGGTGATCTTTGTGCCTGTCTCTTGTGTCCAGTTGTATTCAGGGTAAACCGAAATATTTGCTGAACGAATATCCTTTGTTGCAATTCCCGCCTTTAGCAAAGCTGCACGAACAGCTGCTGCAGATTTTGATGCAGCAGATAGGGCTGCAGCGTTTGTTGAATCAACAGTTGAAACAGTTGCGTTGAAGCGAACCGCATCTGGCACAACGGAAACGGTTCCAACGCCGGTTACGGTGATGAAGCGGTTATCTGCTGTGCCTGCGCCATTTGCTGGGATCGCCAAAGCGACCACGCCTGCAATGGCGGCAACTGTAACTGCGGTTAGGACTGTGCGAAGTTTGTTTAGTTTCATGAGTTAAGTATCTCTTATTAAATGAGGAAGACGTGAATTAATGCTGGGAATAGTGAGAGAATTGCTTACATGAGCCAGTCACAGTTTGTGTCCAAGTGCACAGTTGATGCACTTCAGACCGCTGCTCGAACACTGCTTGAAGGAAATCTAGTTGCCTTCCCCACTGAAACTGTTTATGGATTAGGCGCAGATGCACTGAATAAACAAGCAGTAGCAAGGATTTACGAAGTAAAAGGTCGCCCAGCAGATCACCCATTAATCGTGCACATTCATTCGATGCAGGTCATGGGGCAATGGGTTGATGATGTGCCTGAGTACGCAATCGCTCTTGCGCGAGATTTCTGGCCAGGTCCGATGACTTTGATTTTCAAGCGATCTTCACTTGCACAGGATTTCATCACAGGCAGTCAAGACACTGTTGGAGTTCGAGTTCCCAACCATGTCGTTGCACTTGCGTTATTGGAAGCCTTTCATAACCTTGGCGGACGTGGTGTTGCGGCTCCAAGTGCAAATCGCTTTGGACATGTATCTCCGACAACCGCTATAGCTGTCAGCGATGAATTAAGTGATTTTCTAAAACCCGAAGATCAAGTGATGGATGGTGGCCCAAGTGCTGTTGGTGTTGAGTCAACAATCATTGATTGCACTGGCGAACTTCCAAGAATTCTGCGCCCAGGAGCAATCACCGAAGAAATGATCAAGGAATCAACTGGTCTGAAAGAACTTGCACCTTCAAGCCAATTTGAATCAACACCACGAGTTAGTGGCTCTCTTGAAAAACACTACGCCCCTGCCGCAAAGGTTTTGCTTGATCAAACACCAGTTGCAGGCCAAGGCTTTATCGCTCCATCTCGACGCGTTACACCTACCGGCGTGACTCGTCTTGCCGCTCCTAAGAATTCCAATGAATTTGCTCGTGATCTTTACGCCGCATTACGAAAGGCTGATGAGTTAGGACTAAACGAAGTGGTTATCGAACAACCACAAGGCGATGGAATTGAAATTGCCATTCGAGACAGGCTTATGCGAGCCTCAAAGGGTCGCTAATCCCATCAACTTTTCTCCGATACCATTACGCCTCGCAGGTAAAACTGCAGTGGGGCCTATAGCTCAGTCGGTAGAGCAACGGACTTTTAATCCGTGGGTCGACGGTTCGAGCCCGTCTGGGCCCACTGTTATATAAAACTTACTTAATTCATTCCTTTATTTAAATCTTCAGCACTAGAGTGGCGATGTGCAGAATAAGCCCAATCTTCGTGACGTTGCGAAACAAGCAAATGTTTCAGTTGGTACTGTTTCAAATGTCCTGAATCGCCCGACTCATGTTTCCGAAGGAACGCGCCAACGGGTCCGTGATGCAATCGATTTGCTTGGCTTTGTTCCAAACGCAAATTTAAAGAGCAAAAAAGAGCCAAATATTATTGGCTTGATTTTGCCCCTTGGAAATAACCCTTTTTATGAAGAGTTAGCACAAGGAATTGAGGATGGTGTTGCCAAAAGTGGGTTAAGAATTCTTATTGGCTATAGCCGCGAAGATGAATCAATTGAACTAAGTCTTTTAAACTCAATGATTGAAGCTGGTTTCAAGGGCATTATCGTCACTCCGGCGGGCGAACGAAATCAAGTTTTTGATAGATTCATTGATAAAAATGTGCGCGTTGGATTTATCTCGCAAACAGATGATCGCATTGATCAATGTTCAGTTGCTATCGATCAAGTTCGTGGCGGTTATATTGGAATCGAATACTTGGCAAAACTTGGGCATAAAAAGATTTTGTGGATTTCGGGCCCATCCCATCACCATCAATCAAACCAGCGTTTTGTAGGCATTTCAGAGGCAGCCAGAGATTTTGGTATTGAACTAACTGTCATGAGCTCACCTTCATTGGACTTTGTCACGGGCGAACATATGGCGCCAGACATCATTGAAGAAGGACTCCCTGACGCCATTTTTGCTGGAAATGATTCTTTAGCGCTCGGGATCATGAATTATTTGTACAAGGTAGGCCTCAAGGTCCCTGATGATGTATCTGTTATTGGTTATGACAATGTTTCCTATGCCGAATCTGCCCTAGTTCCCCTGACAACCGTTTCTCAGACCCCTTACCAACTTGGTTTTATGATGGCCTCGCAGATGGTTGCTGAAATTCAAGCTAAGGATGACCACATTCACCAACATGTGATTTTTCAACCTCAAATAGTGGAAAGAGCTTCCGCAGCACAGAAGATCAAAACCTGACCATCTAGAAGTTGACCGGTCATTACACGGGAAAAACATTCTTTTATTCACATCTGTGAACTACCGTTCCCTTTGAAGTTCAGCTGACGAGTCATCGTGCCTCTAAACCCTGACGTTCAGGGGGGGGGGGGCGCTAACCGGCGGATTATTCGTAAGAGTAATTGCGCGCTCCGAACAGCTGCGGGATCGGTCAGCAACCTTTGGACAGAAGGGTTGTATTTTTGTGCACCTATGCATTGAACAGTTCAATGAACAAAAGATGAGCTGCCGATGAGTCAGATTAGAAAGTTCATTGACTGGTTAAGTTTTCACCCAAGCACTGAAGATATTGCACGCGCACTTGCAACTGAACACCTCTATGAATTTTCAGTGCGGGGCATTCGTTTTGGCCGCCTAAATAGCGATGATTCAATAGTTGTATTGGGCCAGTTTGGTTACGAAGATGCAGATCTATATCGCGGACGAACAATTCCAAGCAGTGAATGGCGATCAGTAAATTCACCGGACACAATTCTCATTAATAGTGGAACCCAAGGTGCATTCACACCAAATGCGTCTATGTACGTTTCATGTTTACGCGATCGTGGTGTGATTCAGGGATATTTGATTGTTGAATTTAAGAACCCTGTCGCAGATTCAGATAAGCACCGTACCGCTGAGGCCATTGAAGATTTGTGTGTCCCAATCGCTTTGTACTTGTCCTTCCAGAATCGCGGAGTTAGCTCGTTGGCTCCCGGAACTGTCATTTTGACTGATTCTCGAGATTCAGGCTCTGGCCAGCTTTCAGCCCGCCAATTGTCGATCCTGCGCGGCATGGTTGAAGGCAAGACCAACCATGAATTAGCCACTGAAATGGGCTTTTCAGTCTCAACAATCCGCCACGAGACCATGAGGATCTACCAGGCGCTAGCAGTCAGCGACCGCAAAGAAGCGGCCAAAAAGGCGCTCATGCTCAGCCTGATCTAGGGCTAGACACGCTCAAACCCTCAATACGCACTTTACCCTTGCCCCTGCCCTAGACTAGAACCCTGATTCCGGCAGGCTTGTTTCTCGCTGCCATTCGGCGAAAGCCCTGCGTTCTATCCCCCATCCAGGCTCAATCCATACCGCTAAGAAATCTTTCTAAAGAAAGTTTTCATTTGGGCACAACATTTGGCCTCCAGCGGTGTCTTAACTAATAGAGGGCAAGACGTTGCCTTCAGAAAAACTCGCGGGAGTTACACAAATGGCACTATTGAAGTCGAAAGCGGCGAAAGCAGCTGCAGCGACCGATGCCGCCCGCCTACTGAGCGCAAATCCCGCAGACGCTCTAGAAGCAACAAC
>CAIVPQ010000029.1 GCA_903907835.1 uncultured Actinomycetes bacterium | reverse complement strand
GTTCGCAAAACTATTGGCCCTTGCCCCACATGCCGCCCAGTACCTAGAGCCCAATAACACACGCCGAGTATTGCGTGCGCTTGAAGTTTTGGAGATAACTGGTCAGCCACCAAAAACAACTTTAGATTCGCTGCCACAAATTGTGCCAAGTGTTCGGGTTGGTCTTACTCGTGATCGTGAAGAGAATTATGAACGCATCAATCGGAGAGTTCAACAGATGCTTGAACAAGGTTTAATCTCTGAAGTCGAAAGCCTTATCCGCGTTGGGCTTCGCCAAGGAGTAACCGCCCAAAAAGCACTTGGATACGCGCAGGTGCTGGAAATGATTGACGGAGAGTTCGAGCAGGACGAATTGGGCGCTCGCATTATGATTGCAACTCGTCGGTATTCGCGTAGACAGGAATCTTGGTTTAGGCGCGATAACCGAATTTCCTGGATGAACGCAAATGAGGCAAGTGTTGAACAGGTTCTTGCGCTTCCTTGCGCGAGATGAATCAACACTATCCACAACTGCAGGTGCTTAGTCCAAACACCGTTTACAATTGTAAGAACATGACAAATTCATCATCAAAGCCGACAATGCCCTTTATCAAGGCGCATGCAACAGGTAATGATTTCGTAGTTATAGATTCTGCTAAACAAATTCTCGAACTCACTGACCAAGACGTCGTTTCACTGTGTCATCGCCATACAGGAATCGGAGCCGATGGCCTTTTGCGAATTGCTAAAGCGTCCGACTACGCCGTAAGCGATGCACACTTTTTCATGGACTATCGCAATGCAGATGGAACGATTGCCGAAACTTGTGGCAATGGTCTGCGAGTATTCGCTCGCCTCTTAGTCGAGTTGGGTTATGAGAAACCAGGGACATTCACCATAGGTACGCGTGCTGGGACGATTCGGGTGACAGTTAGCCCGGATGATGTTAATTTCGAAAACATTTCAGTACAGATGGGTAAAGCGGAAAGTCACAATATTGCCAAGATTACAGTTCAAACAGAAAGTGGTTTGTGGGACGGTAAAGGTGTATTCATGCCTAATCCTCATTGTGTTGTGAAAACAGAAGATTTGAATAGCGTTGGTACGCTCCTGCAGGCTCCAGAGATTTTGCCAAGCACTGCTTTCCCAGAGGGAGTTAATGTTGAATTCATTGAACCATTGGGAGAACAGCACATAGCAATGCGAACATTTGAAAGAGGTGTTGGCGAGACACTTTCCTGTGGCTCGGGAGCATGTGCCGCCGCATCAATCTGGGCGCGTGATAACGATCTAAAAGCTCCTTGGACCATCCAAGTCGATGTACTTGGTGGAACTGTCTTCATTGACTCAGCTCTCGATGGAATCTTGACTTTAAGAGGTCCTGCCTCAGTAGTAGCCACTGGCTTTGCCAAGGGAAATGAATGGCAAATATAGAACCAGGTTTTCCCTCGGGTTCTGTTCCCAGCGACGGAGAACTTGACCTAGAAGCCAGGCAAGGATTACGTCGAGTTGCCGGGCTTGGCACTGAACTTCAGGATGTTTCGGAAGTCGAGTATCGTCAATTGCGACTCGAGCGCGTTGTCCTAATTGGGGTATGGGCTGAAGGAACGTTTGAGAGCGTCCAACGTTCTATGGCAGAACTTGCCCAGCTAGCTGAAACCGCCGGGTCAGAAGTCCTAGACGCTCTTGTGCAAAGAAGGGATCGCCCAGATCCTTCAACCTATATTGGTTCAGGAAAACTCCAGGAACTGCGCGAGATTGTCGCATCAACCGGCGCTGACACGGTCATCTGTAACGGTGAATTATCGCCAAGCCAGTTGAGCAAGATGGAAGCGGTAGTAAAAGTAAAAGTAATCGATCGAACCTGGTTAATTCTTGATATTTTCGCCCAACATGCCAGAAGCCGAGAAGGTAAGGCGCAAGTGAGTCTTGCTCAAATGCAATATATGTTGCCACGGTTGCGAGGTTGGGGTGATGCCCTGAGTCGTCAATCTGGTGGCATTGGTACGCGAGGCCCGGGTGAAACAAAACTTGAATCAGATCGCCAAAGAATTGGCAAAACTATGGCTAAGTTGCGCAGAGAAATTAAACAGATGAGTGTCGCGCGGGCAACGCAGCGAGCAGCTCGCAAGCGAAGTCAACATCCTGCCGTGGTAATCACCGGATATACGAATGCTGGAAAATCAAGTCTGCTTAACAAGTTAACGAGCGCTGGAGTGCTCGTTGAGAACGCACTTTTCGCGACCCTTGACCCCACGACCAGGCAGGCACGCACGCCGAGTGGCAGAGAGTTCACAATCTCGGACACTGTTGGATTTGTAAGAGATTTGCCCCATCAGTTAGTTGAGGCCTTTCGCTCTACCCTTGAAGAGGTTTCTGATAGCGACCTAATCATTCACGTAGTCGATGGATCAGATGCTGATCCCGAAGGTCAGATTACTGCTGTCCGTCAGGTGTTTGCTGAGATTGATGCGCTTGGGATTCCTGAATTGATAGTTATCAATAAAGCGGATACGGCAGATCCATTGGTTCTCAAGCGTTTACAGCTGCGTGAACCAAACTCGGTTGTGGTTTCAGCCACTACGGGATTTGGCATCGATGATTTAGTTAATCTTTTAGAAAAACAGTTACCTTTCCCGCAAGTGGATATCAAGGTTTTGGTTCCTTACGAACGCGGCGAATTAATTGCGCGAATGTATCGAGAAGGTCAAGTGATATCACGTACTGAAACTCACGAAGGCACAATTTTGATCGCTAAAGTTCCCATCGCATTAGCAAACATTCTGGCGGAGCTTCAGTGAGCGTATTCACGGATGAAGATCCTTGGGGTGAAAAGCAGGTTCTGTTGAATAAGCAAGATTCCAAGAAGACCTCGAGCGTGCCCGCGGATGTGCTTTCAACTACAGAAGCTCTCGAATCTGTGGTGATGAACATTGGCGGTAGCGCCCGAGACGGGCAAATCCAAATGGCATTGGCGGTCGATAGCGCCTTCAGTTCTGGAAAGCACCTTCTCGTTCAGGCAGGTACCGGAACAGGTAAATCGCTTGGCTATCTGGTACCGGCTATCTTACGTGCGGCTAAAGGCGTTAAACAGGATGGAACAAATCGGACAATCGTGGCCACCGCCACCTTAGCCCTGCAACGTCAACTTTCTGAACATGACTTACCTGCTGCAATAGAAGCACTTGCCCCAAAGTTGAACACTGATGTATCTTTTGCTGTCCTTAAAGGTCGGTCTAATTTTGTTTGTTTGGACAAATTTCATCGCGTCTCTGGCGAGTCCGATGATGACGACTTGGCGCTTTTTGAAGTGTCCACATCGAAACTTGCCAAACAAGCGAAGAAATTACGAGATTGGGTTAAACGCACTGATACTGGCGATCGTGATGAATACGCTGATGATCTTGACTTTAGATTATGGCGCTCGGTATCAGTCAGTGGCCGGGAATGTGTAGGCGCCGGTAAATGTGCTTGGGGTCAGGATTGTTTTGCTGAGAAGGCGAAGGAGAAGGCTCATTCAAGTGACATTGTGGTTACAAATCATGCGTTACTTGCCATAGATCTAATTGACGGAATTCCCTTGGTTCCAGAACATGATGCAGTTGTTATTGATGAGGCGCATGAATTGGTAGACCGAACAACAAGTGCGCTTGCTGGCTCTTTGGATTCCAAATCGATTGAGCGAGTAGCCGGACTTGCTCGCAAGTATGTCGAACCTGCATCACACGACAGATTGTTGGAAGTGGCAGATGCGCTAGCGGTCATCTTGGAAGCATTACCTGTGCAAGGCACTACCAGCAGAATTGCAGATTTACCGCGGGAGTTACTCACCTGCTTAACCGCAATTCGCGACGTCACACGTGTCGCACTTAGTGAAGTTTCAACATCCTCACAAGATGAACCAGATGTGGCCGCAGCCAAACAAAGATCCAAAGGCAATCTAACTGAGATTGCCGATAGTGCGGCGACACTCATCGTCGATGATGAGTTTGCTGTGCGCTGGTTAGATGTCTCAAGAGATGCAACTTTGCATCATGCGCCATTATCGGTTGCCGGATTTCTAGCCGAATCATTATTTACCGATCGCACAGTCGTTTTAACAAGTGCCACATTGCAGGTATCTGGATCAATGGATGCAACGGCAAAAGGTGTTGGAGTAAATCAAGTTGGTGAATGGACTGGACTGGATGTAGGCAGTCCATTTGATTACACAAAACAAGGCATTCTCTACTGTGCCTCACATTTACCGCCACCGACATCTGCGGGTCTACCTGAGGAGATGCTCGATGAACTCGGGGACTTGATTGATGCCGCCGGCGGGCGAACCCTTTCGCTATTTTCCTCATGGCGCGGCGTTGAGCGCGCGCAAGAATATTTGGAACTTAGATTCCGTGGACGCGAAGATCGCCCTCTTATCGTTGCATCTCGGGGTGATTCGATTTCAGAATTGGTTAAGCGATTTCGCCAAACCCCTCAGGCAAGCCTGTTGGGAACAGTATCCCTATGGCAAGGGATTGATGTCCCTGGTGACACTTGCACGCTTGTGACCATTGACCGAATCCCTTTTCCAAGACCCGATGATCCGGTGATGGCGGCTCGTTCGGCGCGTGTTGACGCTAGTGGTGGAAGTGGATTCAACTCGGTATCTTTACCTAAAGCCGCCTTACTTTTGGCCCAAGGCGTCGGCAGATTGATTCGCACAACGCAGGATCAGGGTGTAGTTGCTGTCCTAGATAGCAGATTAGCAACAAAGGGGTATGGCCATTCCTTACGAAAGTCAGTACCACCACTGTGGTGGACCACCGATCCAAAAGTTGTCCGCGAGTCGTTAACGAATTTGGATGCCAAGGCCCGGCAAAAAACAGATGAGCCAGCCAAGAATGGCTAGCTCATCTGGATATAGGAAAGTTATATTTTGCGAAGAATTGAAACTACCTTGCCCATGATTGTGGCATGGTCGCCAAGGATCGGTTCGTAAGCGCCATTGTGTGGCATTAACCAGACATGACCGTCACGACGTTTAAATGTCTTAACGGTTGCCTCATCATCAAGTAGGGCAGCAACAATGTCACCATTTTCGCAAGTTGCCTGTCGGCGCACGACAACAAAATCTCCATCGCATATCGCGGCATCAATCATCGAATCACCCACGACCTTGAGCATGAATAACTCACCATCTCCAACCAGCGATTTGGGCAATGGGAATACATCCTCGACGCTCTGTTCAGCAAGAATCGGACCACCCGCGGCAATACGACCGACCAGTGGCACGAAAGTTGCAGTCGGGGAAAGGTCGATATTAGTTAAATGTTCCGGTACCTCTGGCAACTCTGGCGTGCGAATTTCCAGGGCACGAGCTCGCGCGGTATCGCGATTTATGAAACCTTTTTTCTGTAACTCGCCTAATTGATACGAGACACTGCTTGTGCTCGTTAACCCAACTGCTTCCATCAATTCACGCACACTTGGCGGGTAACCACGTTCAGCTGTTGTGGACGAGATGATTTCCAGGATTAACCGCTGGCGGGTTGAAAGCCCATCTAATCCCTCGGGACCATCTGGTAATGCTGTTATCTCGGCCATTGTGCATACTCCTAGGGTCTTTTGGTATGTGCATGTGCATGTCCATGCAAATACACACCAGAATCAGTATTTTTACTGACATTGACCACATTAGAACAAATTTTCGACGAAATCAAACATTTGTTCGAAAAAATGTTGCATTGTGTCGTATCGGTGGTGTACAAATAGAACATACGTTCTAATCGAACATCTGTTCGAAAGGTTCGAATCGATAAAACTTCAAGACACAAACGCTAGACCGAACAGTCCAGAACTAAGAACAAGGAGTCAAGAAATGAATGCAGTGCAGCAAAATCAGGGTGTTTCCGCGGTAAGTTCCGTAAATCGTGTTGACGTTCCGCGCCCAATTACAACGAAATTGGAAGAGCCTTCAATTCTGTCCCAATTGACCCCGCGCGGTCGCCGTGTGTTTGCCACTCTTGCATTAGCGCCCATAGCCCTGGTGCTCTCCTTAACTGGTAGCCATAGAGCGGCAGCGAGTGATTCAGCGCCCAAAACTCAATTGGTGACCATTGGTCAAGGAGAGTCCCTTTGGGACATTGCGGTCAAAGTAGCACCGGATGCAGATCCCAGGGCAACTATCTGGACCATTAAGCAGTTAAACGACATGGTGAATAGCGACCTAAGTTACGGACAGTCACTAGTCGTCCCAGCAAACTAAGCTGCGACACGCCCGAAAATACCTTTTTCACACAAACGCTTGTGCATTCTCGAGTCAAGGCATAGAGTCACTACATCTAGTGGTTAAGTCTTTATGAGCGTCCACAGATTGTGGTGGCGATTGCAAGGGTTTTGAACTTAAAAGCTCATTACATGTCCCAGATTCTGTAAAAGGCCGATAATGATGGATTTTTGCCACTGAAGTCGATTTGTGCAAACAATTTGACGCCAATCTGTAGGTGAAAAAAGGAAAATCGGGAGGTTTAAGGTGCATTGCCCTTACTGCCGTCACGATGATTCTCGAGTGATCGATTCACGAAGCAGCGACGAAGGACAGTCAATTCGGCGTCGCAGAGAGTGTCCTGAATGTGGCAAACGTTTTACGACTAGCGAGACAGCGACTCTGCTGATTGTGAAACGTAACGGCGTAGCTGAACAGTTCAGTCGTGAAAAAGTTGTCACTGGTGTACGAAGGGCCTGTCAAGGCCGACCGGTTAATGAAGATGATTTGGCAGTTCTGGCGGCTCGCGTAGAAGAGAGTATTCGCGCAACCGGATCCGCTGAAATACCAAGTAACGAGGTGGGCCTAGCAATCCTTGGTCCACTGCGAGAGTTAGATGAAGTTGCCTATCTGAGATTCGCAAGCGTTTACCGCGCTTTTGAATCTGTGGCTGACTTCGAGTTAGAAATAGAAGGCCTAAGAACCAGCGCACCAAAACAAAAGACCGAAGCAACCTAAGTTTCTTCCCTAACAACTAGCCCCAACAAAACAAAAAGTTTTTAAAAAAATCAAACAAGAGTCAGATCTTCAGCCACTGGGTTGAATTTGATTCATCAAGTCCATGAGGAGGACGACATGACCGATACGGTCAACGCACAATCTAGTGCTACTAAAGCAGGCAAGGGTCTAACAATGACTCGGTTGTACACAACCCCGGGTGTACATCCATATGACGATGTGACCTGGGAACCACGCGATGTCGTGCAAACAAATTGGCGAACTGGTGAAACAGTATTCGAGCAACGCGGAGTGGAATACCCCGATTTTTGGAGTGTTAATGCTTCAACAATTGTGACCACAAAGTATTTCCGTGGCAAGCAAAACACTGAAGGTCGCGAGCATTCGCTCAAGCAGCTAATTGATCGGGTAGTACTTACCTACACCAAAGCTGGTCGCGAGTACGGATACTTTGCAACCCCTGCTGATGCTGACATTTTCGAGCATGAACTCACCTGGATGCTTCTGCATCAGGTGTTTAGTTTCAACTCACCTGTCTGGTTCAACGTTGGAACAACATCGCCACAGCAAGTGAGCGCATGTTTCATCCTTTCAGTGGATGACACGATGGATTCCATCCTTAACTGGTACCGCGAAGAGGGAATGATTTTCAAGGGCGGTTCAGGTGCGGGTCTCAATCTGTCGCGCATCCGCTCGAGTAAGGAATTCCTGAAGAACTCCGGCGGAACAGCCTCGGGTCCCGTTTCGTTCATGCGTGGTGCAGATGCATCAGCCGGAACAATCAAGAGTGGTGGAGCAACTCGTAGAGCAGCAAAGATGGTCGTGCTAGACATCGATCACCCGGATATTGAGGAATTCATCGAGACTAAGGTCCGTGAAGAAGACAAGATTCGCGCACTTCGCGACGCTGGTTATGACATGGATCTTGGTGGCAAGGATATTGTTTCTGTCCAGTATCAAAATGCCAACAACTCGGTTCGCGTATCAGACGAGTTCATGAAAGCTGTTGAAGACGGAACTGATTTCGGATTACGTGCTCGCACCAACGGGGAAGTAATCGAAACTGTTGACGCTCGTGAACTTTTCCGCAAGGTAACAGAAGCCGCATGGGCTTGTGCTGATCCCGGTATTCAATATGACGACACAATCAATGATTGGCACACCAATCCAGAGACTGGTCGAATCAATGCATCTAACCCATGTTCTGAGTACATGAGTCTCGATAATTCGTCCTGTAACTTGGCTTCATTGAATCTGCTCAAATTCCTTAAGGATGATGACACTTTCGATGCACCAACTTTTGCTAAGGCTGTTGAGTTCATCATCACAGCGATGGACATCAGCATTTGTTTCGCAGATTTCCCAACGCCAGCAATTGGTGAAACCACTCGCAATTACCGCCAGCTTGGTATTGGATTCGCAAACCTTGGCGCACTTCTGATGGCAACTGGTTTGGCCTACGATTCCGAAGGTGGTCGCGCACTTGCAGGTTCCATTTCATCATTGATGACTGGCACTGCGTACAAGCGTTCCGCCGAATTGGCTGGAGTTGTCGGTGCCTATGAAGGTTACGCACGTAACTCGGATGCCCACAAGCGTGTTATGCGCAAGCATGCCGCAGCCTCAGAGTCACTGAAGACTGTCACAAGTCTTGACGGCGACATCTCACGGTTGGCTACAGCTAATTGGAACGAAGGCAACAAGATTGGTGAAAAGAACGGATGGCGCAATGCGCAGACCTCCGTTTTGGCACCAACTGGAACTATCGGATTCATGATGGACTGCGATACCACTGGTATCGAGCCTGATTTCTCGCTAGTTAAGTTCAAGAAACTTGTTGGTGGCGGTTCCATGCAAATTGTGAACCAGACAATCCCTCGGGCCTTGCGCAAACTTGGTTACACCGAGGAAACTGTCGAAGCAATCGTTGAGTTCATTGCTGACAAGGGTCATGTGGTAGATGCTCCAGGCCTAAAGGCTGAGCACTACGAGATCTTTGACTGTGCCATGGGTGAACGTTCAATTACTCCAATGGGCCACGTACGAATGATGTCTGCTTGCCAGCCATTCCTTTCAGGTGCAATCTCAAAGACGGTTAACATGCCAGAGGATGCAACTATTGAAGAGGTCGCGGAAGTTTATTTCGAGGCTTGGAAAATGGGTATCAAGGCCCTTGCTATCTATCGTGACAATTGCAAGGTCGGTCAGCCACTTAGCGATGCGAAAGCTAAGAAGCCTGAAGCAGCTGCAACCGAGTCAGTTTCCGCGCAACCAGTGCGTAAGCGTTTACCAAAGACTCGCAACAGCCGCACAACTTCCTTTAGTGTCGGTGGGGCTGAAGGTTACTTAACTTCAGGTTCTTACGATGATGGTGGTTTGGGCGAGGTTTTCCTAAAACTAGGCAAACAGGGTTCAACACTTGCTGGAGTGATGGATGCATTCTCAGTATCAATCTCCATCGCTTTGCAGTATGGAGTTCCGCTTGATGCTTTTGTTTCCAAGTTCGTGAACATGCGCTTTGAGCCTGCCGGAATGACGGACGATAAGGACATCCGAATGGCGCAATCAATGATGGATTACATCTTCCGTCGTTTAGCGCTGGATTACTTGCCCTACGACAAGCGTGAAGCTCTTGGAATATTGACTGCAGATGAGAGATCAGCCACGGTTGCTGGTTATGACTCAACTCCCGCCATTGCGGCCGCCACACAAGAGGTTGAGCAAGCAGTTGCCTCTGCGGCACAAACCGTTGAGGTTGCCTCATCTGCGGTTGACACAAGCAATGCTCATTCAAGCGCGGAGTTGCTAGAAGCAATTACCGGTCAGGTATCTGATGCTCCACTATGTATGACCTGTGGAATCAAGATGCGTCCAGCTGGCTCATGCTATGTATGTGAAGGCTGCGGAAGCACCAGCGGTTGTAGCTAGCTCATAAAGAATTAAAGGTCCGGCTCTTCGTGTGTTGAAGAGCCGGACCTTTAGTTTGTTTGGTGTGAAGGTATTGCGCTTAAACGACGCTAAATGCATACTTTGCGGTCGTTTGACTAACTTGAAAGCGCCACTCGTATTTACCAATCCGTAGCGGAAGTTGGACAAATGGCATCAATAATGGTGCCTCTAAGGAGGAACCTTCGCTTAGGCCGGCGGGCCTACCAACTTCAACCTCACCCTCAAAATGTAAAGCACCAGAATTTTCAACGGGTACATATTGATGACCATCCTGATCAATCAAATCCAATGACCAAGGAATCTTCACATTGGTCATTGACCAAGGTATTTCCAGGCGCACAACGACACAAAAATTCGCTGGACCAGCAGAAACTCGAGTCCATCCAGCGCCCAGCATGTTAATTTTTCCTTCCGAAATAGAAGCCGCATCAGCGGTCAGTAACATTATTTTCGGTTCCAGAGCATCCATGTACATCATTATCGCGTATCACCTAGTAATTAGCCACGAAATTGGGCTACAAAGGCATTTAGTCTGCTTTACTTGATTTACTTGCTCGAGTTGGTGAGTAATGCCGAGATGTTATTTGAGGTAAAACTTTTGACACTAATCTACCTAGTCCGTCACGCCCAAGCAGTTCATGATGGTTCACCGGACTTTCAGCGTGCACTGACCCAAAAGGGTATTGAGCAGAGCCAGAACCTGGGTCACTGGCTGCGCGATAAGAAATTGGTTCCTGACGTTGTGATTGTCAGTGCCAGTGTGCGCACTTGCCAAACCCTTGTGCACATGGCCATTGATTCAAGAGAGATCATCTCTGATGCTGCGTATAACGCGACGCAAGATGAACTTCTAGACATTTTAAGACAAACACATACACAGGAAAGTGCAGTCATGTTAATTGCCCATAATCCTGGTATTTCTCTCCTAGCGATGAGCAGTGGATTTGAACATGAATTACATACAGGTGAACTTGTCGTGCTGGAATTCGATGGAGACATAAGCGAATTTAGCCCTGAACATGCCAAAGTTTTACACCATCATCAGCCGCATGTGTAGCTGAGTCCGAAGCACAAGGTAGATTCGAACACATGGAATTGCCAGGTATTCAGGGTGCAGATCAGCGTTTTGCCTATCCAAATTGGCAGGGACCCTTCGTTTGGTACGGAGGTGCCCAAGGCGATCACAAATTGAACAACGAGTTCGTTGTTATTGATGTCGAAACAACTGGCTTGGATGCTAGCCAAGGCGCCCGAGTAATTGAACTGAGCGCAATTCGCACCGATGGGACAGGCAAGCCCCTCGAATCTATGAGCACATTAATCAACCCAGACGTTGATAGTACGGGTGCTGAATTTATTCATGGAATTTCTCTAGAGATGATCGCAGACGCTCCGACATTTGCAGAAGTTTGGCCACACCTGGCCAAGTTTTTAGGCGGTGCCATCTTTGTGGCCCATCACGCAAAGTTTGATGAATCATTCATCGCCGCGGAGGCAAAGATTGCGGAGATAGATTTGATGATGATGCCTGGACTTTGCACGTATCGCTTGGCGAAGGATTCAATTATTGAAACACCAAACCATAAGTTGGCCACATTGAGCACACATTTTGGCTTGAACTCTGGTGTTATGCATTCTGCTTACGATGACGCACTTACTGTGGTGCAACTTCTGCCGCATTTACTTGAAATAAATAAAGAGATAAATCACTACATGCCAACAACTCAACAGCACTCAGGGCCGGAAGTAGCGCAATTACTTCAACGCACTTTTTTACAATAATTCCTCGAGAAACGAAAGACTCTCAGAGATTAATCGATTGTAACTAAACCATGTGGGGTATTGAATTTAACGGTTGATAGTCCTGCGACTTCATCTTGTGTCCACGTGAGATTGAGATTGGCTAGTAGCAATTCAGCCTGAGATCCCAACCAGGAAAGAACTAAATCTTCTTGTGCTGAAAGAATAATCTCATTAATCGTTACTGCCGAATTGGAATTCGCCGCTGGATGTTGAGTTCCTTCATCCCATTTAATGAAGTACGGAAGTGCAGGATCGGCAATTAAATCCAAGACACCCAACTGACTCCAAGTGAGCTCAACACCATCTGGCCGAATGCGATGACCAGGGGCCGCACTGCGACCAATTGTTTGTTCAATCACGCTAAGGTCATCAACTGCGACAACCCAGCCGAGCCAGCCACCGCCTGATTCAGCACGCTCGCGAACAGCGCGACCGAATGGCGCTGAATCGGCCGCAGGGTGATCAAGCGGTGCTACAACCTCAATGTAGGAACCACTAGCAAGCGGGAGAATAAAGTTGCGTGTGCCAAAGCGCGGGTGTCTACCACCATCAATAAATGATGCGCCCAAGTCTGCGCCAAGTCGCTGAACTGTGTCAGCAAGTTCGCTGTTTAATACTGCGTAGGAAAGATGGTCTAGGTGCATAGCAAAACTGTGACACAAGTTCACGGGGATCAATGCACCGGGGTAGCAAATTGTGATGAAACGGTTTGGGCGTGTCTTGTCGTTATTTGGGGATGTCATTGCTTAGATTTGTAATTGCACCCAGGGGGACGGCGGAGGGGAAGCCACCGGAACTCTGGGTGCATTTGTGTGCCAGCTAGCAACAGCAATGAAGACGTATCTCAAAGCCATTTTGTGACCGGCAGGCTCAGCGTTTCCACACACACTAATTCTTCACAGTCACTACTTGCCCCTAGGAATCTCGCATTTCGCTAGGCACAGTACCTGTATGAACATACAAACCCCTAGACAATTAATCGCTGCTATTCCACATTTGGTTGGCTTTCATCCAGACAATAGCCTTGTTTTAGTCGCCTTCGACGATGATGAGATTTCTTCATTCGTTCGCATCGATTTGCCAACAGCAGAAGGCTTTGCCTTCCCGGATATTTTGCAAAAGGTCATTGAAACTCTGGACAACCCTCATTTAGTCGCTATCGCCTACGTAGAGGCCGCTGAATTCGAAGCCTCGCCTAAGGAGGTTACGACCGCGGTAAGCGCCTTCAGTAAATATTGCGAGGATCGATCATGGCCAGTCCTTGACCTCCTACTTGTTACGGATAGCACCTGGCGCTCGCTTATGTGCACCGATGACACCTGTTGTCCGAGATCAGGACATCAGTTAACAGATGCAATACCAACAACAGAGGTCGAGTTTGTTGTGTCTGGATCATCGCCGTTTGAGAGCCGTGAAACATTGGCGGAAAGATTAGCGCATCGTGAACTAGGTGATCAAAAGCAGGAATTTGAAAAATCCTTTGAAGATGTAAAGCAACAGGTAGAACGAAACTTGGCAAAACTCGAGATGAGCAACATTGCAGACTTGGTTGATGAAATCATGCTGGAACTTAGTCGCACTAGTCATGGTGATTATCAGTACATCGCCAGATGTGCGGTGGGTATTCAAAACATTCGCGTTCGTGACGGATTGTTGCGTCAGATTTATGACAATCCAGCGGTCCGACCTTGCGTTCGCGCCAATTTATTTGAAATTGTAAGTCTTGTTCCGCCTCAATATGTGTCAGCTAGCGCCACTGTGCTAGCAGGTTGTGCCTGGCTGGATGGCAATGGCGCTCTAGCCCGAATAGCAACTGATAGTGCACTAGAAGCCGACAGCACATACTCGTTAGCCCGCTTACTCGATACCGCGTTGAGTCACGGAATCCCGCCACGTGTCTGGTCCGAGTCTTTGGCTGCGGTGTCCTATGAGGACTGCTTAGCCGGGGCTGCTTAGTTGCATTACCTGCGTTATCGCATGTAACTTGCGACAACTGTCCAGCATTTGACAGTTAGGCGACTCAATTTGCTCAAATCAATTGATGAAGGTATTTTTCTAACTAGGTCCAGAGTGACAGTATCAAGCCCCGGCTAGCTGTCCGACAACCCTTGCAACCGCGATGGGGTGCCCCGGGTGATGACCAGGTCTTATGCGTTCAGATAACACATAAGGCAAGCGCGGGTCTTGCCAAACAAGGCCCCGAACTTGATGTGGCATCTGTTTTGGTTTTGCCAAAGCAAATAGTCACATCGCCTTCGCCGACCTAATTAATGGAGAAAAATGTCAACCGAATGGTCCTTTGAGACACGACAAATTCACGCCGGTCAGAGCCCAGATGCGGCTACTAACTCGCGAGCACTACCGATTTACCAAACAACATCATTTGTATTCAATAGCACCGAACATGCTGCAAACCTTTTTGGTTTGAAAGAATTTGGAAACATCTACACCAGAATCATGAACCCAACTCAAGCGGCAGTTGAAGATCGCATTGCCAGTCTTGAAGGCGGTCTTGCTGCGCTTCTTGTTGCTAGTGGCCAAGCCGCAGAAACAATCGCAATTCTCAACGTTGCTGAAGTAGGCGATCATATTGTTTCAAGCCCGAGCCTTTATGGCGGCACTTACAATCTCTTCCACTACACCTTGCCGAAACTAGGTATTGAAGTAACTTTCGTTAAAGATCCTGATGATCTTGAAGAGTGGCGTGCAGCTGCTCGACCAAATACCAAGGCGTTCTTTGGTGAGTCGATCAGCAATCCTAAGAATGACATTCTTGACATCGAAGGTGTTTCACGCATTGCCCATGAAGTAGGCGTACCTCTAATTGTTGATAACACAGTGGCGACTCCATACCTCATTCGCCCACTTGAATTTGGTGCTGACATTGTTATTCACTCAGCCACCAAGTACTTAGGTGGACATGGAACAGCAATTGCTGGAGCCATTGTTGATGGTGGCACTTTTGACTTTGCAAAAGATCCTGAGCGTTACCCGAACTACAACACTCCAGATCCGCCCTACTCTTCATTATTCTGTTTCTCGTGAGGATGTGTTGGTGGGCCATTCACGGGATACCAGGCCTGACTATTCCGGGT
>CAIVPQ010000028.1 GCA_903907835.1 uncultured Actinomycetes bacterium | reverse complement strand
AGCCAAATGAAAAGGCTTGAAGAGTTTGTGGAAACTAGAAATCAAATCGCAAATCGTTACACAAAAATGCTTGCGCACTTACCCGTGACGGTTCAATTGCAACCCCTGGATGTTTATTCGGCATTTCATTTGTACGTCATTCGCTTGCGCTTACCTAAAACCAAAAAATCGCATCGTGAAGTCTTTGAAGCGCTACGAGCAGCTGGTTTCGGCGTCAATCTGCACTACATTCCTGTCTATCGCCAACCGTACTATGCACAAATGGGTTTCAATCCATCGCACTTTCCAGAGTCGGAGCGATATTATGCCGACGCGATAAGTATTCCAATGTATTCGGGCATCACAGAAGATCAACAAGATCGAGTCGTGGCCGCGCTAAGAAAGGCAATTGAGACATGAACATCGCCGTGATCCCCGCACGCGGCGGCAGCAAACGCATTCCAAGAAAGAATATTCGTCTTTTTCATGGCAAGCCGATCATTGCTTGGTCGATCGAGGCGGCGCAACTTAGCGGTTGTTTCGAGCGCATCATCGTGTCGACGGATGACGAAGAGATTGCCGATGTTGCAAAGACGTATGGCGCCGAAATCCCGTTCATGCGCCCGAAGTCTCTTGCGGACGATCACACTGGGACAATTCCCGTAGTCACCCATGCCATCGACTGGCTTCGTGAGCAAGGGATCGCGCCGCTGCATACGTGCTGCATCTACGCCACTGCGCCGTTTATTCAAGCACCCGATCTCCGCGCCGGATTCGATCAACTCGTCAATTCGAGTACCAACTTCGACTACGCTTTCTCGGTGACCAAGTACCCGTTCCCAATTCAAAGAGCAATCCGTATTACAGATCAAGGAACTGTAGAAATGTTTGACCCAAAGCAGTTCAACACGCGTTCTCAAGATCTCGAAGATTCATTCCACGATGCTGGACAGTTTTACTGGGGACGTTCAGATGCTTGGATCGCCGGCAAAGTCATCTTTGGACATGGGTCAGCAGCGATCAGACTTCCCTCATTTCGAGTGCAAGACATTGATACGATCGAAGATTGGGAACGCGCAGAGCAACTTTTCCGCATTCTTCAATCAAGCGAGCGCAATCGCCACCAAGAAGGCTAAGTCATGGAATTCAAGACGGAACAAGAAACATTTTGGGCTGGGAGTTTCGGCAACGAATATATTCAACGGAATCAGGGTGATGCGCTATTGGCATCGAATTTGAATTTCTTCTCTACGGCCTTGCGCACGGCTGGCGGAGTCAAGAGTTGCATTGAGTTTGGAGCCAATATTGGCATGAACCTCAAAGCGATGAAACTGCTCTATCCGGCCGTCGAATTGCATGGCATTGAAATCAATACTGGGGCTTCGAACGAACTCGCGCGAGTGATTCCCGCAAGCAATGTAGTCAACAGCTCAATTTTGGATTTTGCCCCACTGCGAACCTGGGATTTAGTCCTCATAAAAGGAGTGTTGATTCACATCAACCCCGCCTCACTACTGAGCGTTTATGACAAGTTGGTGGCATCATGCGCGCGATACCTCTTGGTTGCGGAATATTATAATCCCACTCCAATAGCCATTCCTTATCGCGGACACAATGATCGACTCTTCAAGCGCGACTTTGCGGGAGAAATTCTGGAACGTCATTCTCAAATGCGTCTCTTAGATTATGGGTTCGCATATCGAAGAGATCCCTGTTTTCCCCAGGACGATATTACTTGGTTCCTCATGGAACGAAATGTTTTATAACGGGGCGAAGTTATGAACATTACCTTCCGAGCCGATGCCTCGACCCAAATCGGCGTGGGCCACGTGATGCGCTGTTTGACATTGGCGAACGCCCTGCAAAAACGTGACGTCCAGTCCGTCTTTATTTGCCGCCATTTACCGCAATATTTAGAAAGCATCTTGACTTCAAGTGGGCACCAAGTCTTGCGTCTCAACAGTGCACCCAATAGCGACCCTCTTGACGATCTTCCTCAATCCAAATTGCTTGGCGTATCTCAGCATCAAGATGCAACCGAAACAATTGCGGCTCTAGATAACGTAAAATTAGATTGGATTATTGTCGATCACTATGGCATAGATGCGCGATGGGAAACTTCTTTACGCGCCAAGGCTTCACGCATCATGGCTATCGACGACACCGCGGATCGAATGCATGATTGTGATGTACTCCTTGACCAAAACTTCTATCTCAACGCGGACAAACGATATGTCGGCAAGGTTCCTACAACCTGCGCGCTGCTACTAGGTCCACGCTATGCACTACTGCGAGATGAATTTAGAGTTTGGCGCACAAAAACAAACCCGCGTACTGGCCCCGTGAAAAAGATCTTGGTTTTCTTTGGCGGAATGGATGCGGGGAACCACACTGGCCGCACCATCGAGGTTCTCAGCCAAATTTGCGGCACAGAGATCGCGGTCGACGTAGTGATCGGAGCTGAACATTCACAACTTCAAGAAATTAATTCTCAATGCTTACAATATAATTTTAATTGTCATGTAGAAACATCACGAATGGCGGAGCTCATGTCAAATGCTGATTTTTGCATTGGCGCAGGCGGGTCCGCAACTTGGGAGCGCTGTTCCGTGGGATTACCCTCCCTTATTGTGTCGCTCGCCAACAATCAAATTGAAATCACGTCTGCACTAGACTCTTTTGGCGCTTGCCAATATCTAGGTTCGCAAAGCGTTGCCAACGACGCCACCATGCGCCATGCTATTCTTGAAATACTGCGAAATCCGGATCGAACGTTCACAATGTCTACTAAAGCCTTTTCACTAGTTGATGGACTTGGTGTTGACAGGCTCTGTTTAGCCCTGGGCTATT
>CAIVPQ010000027.1 GCA_903907835.1 uncultured Actinomycetes bacterium | reverse complement strand
GTTGTTTAACATGGACTTATCAACCAATAACTTTCAAAGGTTTAGCGCATGGCTGCACATTTAGTTGTTTTATCCGGACCTAGTGGTGTCGGCAAATCTTCCGTGATTGCCGAGGCGCTAAAGGATCTGCCCACCACTTGGTTATCGGTGTCTGTGACAACTCGCGATCCGCGTCCGGGTGAAGTTGATGGTCAAACATATTTCTATGTCACCCAAGAGCGATTTGACCAGATGATTGCGCAAAACGAACTTTTAGAGTGGGCTGAATATGCGGGCAACCGCTATGGCACTCCGCGTGATCACGTCGCTGAAAGATTGGCCAATAACATCCCAGTTTTGTTGGAAATCGAAGTTCAAGGGGCAATGCAAGTTCGTGAATCAATGCCCGAAGCCGTTCTTGTTTTTGTCCAACCACCAACTTGGGAGGACCTAGAAGCACGCCTAACTGGCCGTGGCACCGAGTCTGATGAGCAGGTTTTGGCCAGATTGCGCATGGCGTTGCAGGAAATTGAGGCTGCTAAGGACTTTGACCACGTCATAGTCAATGACGATGTCGCGCAGGCGGCTCATGAGTTGGTATCATATCTAAGTTGAGTTCCGTACTTAATGCATTATTCGTATACAAAATCAAGGAGTCCTAATGACTACAGCCGCACCAGAGGGTATTACTAATCCTCCGATTGATGATCTTCTAGCTGTTGCTGACTCCAAGTACGCATTAGTTATCTACGCAGCCAAGCGTGCGCGTCAGATCAATGCTTACTACTCACAACTTGGTGAAGGTCTACTTGAGTATGTTGGTCCACTTGTGGAATCAGGCGCTCAGGAAAAGCCACTTTCAATCGCACTTCGCGAAATCAACGAAGGCAAATTGACTATCGAACCTGAGACTGCTTCCTAGTCTCTATTCACGGCATCTTTAGAGTTAGCCGATTATCTTGAGCGATAAAAAACAACCTATAAATATCGTCCTTGGCGTGGGCGGCGGCATTGCTGCATATAAAAGCGCGTCTCTTTTACGGTTGCTAAAAGAACAAGGTCATGACGTTCATGTTGTGCCAACTCGCTCCGCACTTCACTTTGTTGGCGCTGCGACTTGGGAAGCACTTTCTGGACATTCGGTAAGTAGCGAAGTTTGGGATGATGTTGCCGAAGTTCCGCACGTACGAATTGGGCAATCTGCTGACTTAGTAATCGTCGCCCCGACAACTGCGGACTTGTTATCCCGAGCGGCTCAAGGCGCCGCTAATGATTTACTCACCAATGTTTTATTGACCGCCCAGTGCCCAATTGTTTTGGCCCCAGCAATGCACACCGAAATGTGGTTGAACGCTGCTACTCAAGCCAATGTCGCCACATTGCGTTCACGTGGAGTAGTTGTAATCGATCCGGCAGTTGGGCGCTTAACTGGCGCTGATACCGGTGCAGGCCGCCTACCCGAGGTTGAACAAATCGCGCAAATCGCCCTGGCGCAGGTGGTCAAGCATCCCCAAGATCTAGCCGGCAAGCACGTGCTGATATCTGCAGGTGGCACTCGAGAATATCTCGATCCTGTTCGCTTTTTAGGTAATCGATCAAGCGGTAAGCAGGGGATTGCGTTAGCCCAAGCGGCTCGTGACCGTGGGGCAAAGGTGACTTTAGTTTGTGCAAATGTGGCTTTGCCAACACCGCATGGCGTTGATGTCGTGCAGGTTGAAACTGGCGAGCAACTGCGCGAATCAATTTTTTCGCTGGCCCAAGGTGCTGATGTTGTCGTGATGGCTGCTGCGGTTGCCGACTTTGCTCCAGTGACTGTTTCTGAAACCAAACTCAAAAAGGTTTCTGGCCAAGAAGAAGTCACGCTGGTGTTGCGACCAACTATCGACATCTTGGCGCAGCTCTCAGCCAGCAAGAAGCCCGGTCAGGTAATTGTGGGTTTTGCTGCCGAGACTGGTGACTCGAACGGTTCAGTTCTTGAACATGCCCAAGCAAAACTCAAAGCCAAAGGTTGCGATGTCTTAGTCGTCAACCAGGTCGGCAATGGAATAGGTTTTGGTACAGATGACAATGAAGTCACCATCTTGATCCGCGAACCGCAATCTGTAGTAACTGTGGCGCGAAACCCGAAGTTAGTTATTGCACATGTTGTACTAGATTCAGTTATCGCCTAGGTCGAAAATACAAGACTCTAACTATTCTGAGATAGTGAACGTGACAGGATACTCGAGTGTTTCTCCCGCATTGCCGATTGCACGCAAGGCAAATCGATGTGTTCCAAGACTTAGGCCTCGAATTTCAAAGTAGTTAACACCTGTGGAAACGGGGACCAGTACACCTCCGTCAAGAGAGTACTTCCAACCTGTTTGACCAATTGCCACCTCTGGCAGGTAGAAAGTCACGGTATTTGAATCGATCCTGAATTCTGGGCCCAACGGTGTACTAAGAGCAACAAAATCAAGTTCCCGATACCAGCCTTCACCATCAAAACCATCGATCGCGTACTTGTATCGGGTCTCTATGTGGTACCTCTGCCCCTTTACTAGATTTGTCACCCAATATTCTTGGGCGGTAGCAATCGGAATGTAAGCGGCTGGCTGATCATCTATCCGAACTACTAGGTGAGTGACCCCAGCAGGTGCCGGTTCAAAGGTAAGTTGAGTTGAGGTACCGCGCAAATTGACGGCTAAAATTACTGGTGCTGGTTGAACGAAGAAAGCTGTTGTTTTGGTTAGTGTTCGCCCATCTGAACTAACTCGTCTAATCCCGATGTTGTGTGTACCCTCTGATAGCAGATCAATGACGATCTTTGTTTCCTGTATTGATACGGGCAAGTATGACCCATCGTCAACCCTGTATTCCCATCCGGTCTGTCCTGTTGTTAGAGCCGGTAGAGAGACTGTTATTGACTTGGATGTTAAATTCACAATTGGCACATTTGATGAATTCATTGCTGTGAATGAGGCAGAAACTGATTCACCTTCACTCTTTGTATTGCCGAAAATGTCCACGTAGCTTGCGGTAAAACTATGTTGGGATCCGAGTGCCAAGCCATTTATCCAGTGTTCCTTTGTTGAGGCTGGAAGGTAAATAGGGCTTCCACCATCAATACGAAGGACTAAATTTGTCGAACCTGGCTTAGGAGTTGAGAATTGCAGCTGGGTAGAAGTTCCGCGCAGATTAACAATTGGCTGTTCTGGCTGATTAGGGACGTTGAGTACCGGTGCCGAGGAGACAGATATCGCAGAGTCGTAACCCTTTGGACTTACTGTTGTGAACCGCACTCTGAGATATTTGTGAAGCGCAGAAAGCGTGAGTAAATGGTAAGCGCCGCCACCCACAACTCGACATTGATTCAAGGGTTGGGTTTGAGTATCACACATGAACCACGAGTATCTATAACTTCGAGGCTTGCCTCGAAATGAGGCCTGGGCGCTTAGCGTGTTACCAAGTAGTGGCGTGCCGGTTATTACTGGATTTTCAGAGATGGCCTGAAGTGTTCCGGCAGTTCTTGTGTAAGGAGGTTTTGTCAGGGCCTTACGGATTACCGCTAAAGTGTCAGGGTCCTTGTCCACGGTGTAGTTGTAAGCCGTATTCTTCTTGTTGAGCCAAAGGAAACCCTGCACTCGTGGTGTATGAGAGATTTTATCCAAGAGGTCGCTAACCAGTTCATGGCGATTTGGATTTTGGTCCACCGCACCTTCGGCCACGATGATTGGCTTCGTTGGCGCCAATAAGTCGAGTGCTTTAAGTGTTGCTATGTATTTGGTGCTGTAGGACTGATCTGAGCCGTGTAGATAACCACTAAGCCCTACAACATCCACATAGGAGTGGCCTGGATACAAGGAAGCTAAAGAAATACTTGGTGTGGCATCAATCAAATTCGGCGACCACATCCAGTAGACATTACGAACACCTTCTTGGCGAAATAGGTCGTGTATGTGCTGGTAGGCCGCTTTATAGTCCTGCGGCGTATTGGTTCTAGTGGCGTACGATCGAGGGTCGTTTGGTTTGGGTTGTCCCCAGGGGTACCAGTAGCCATTCATTTCATGGCCAAAGCGCATAACAATCTTTCCCTTAATTGACTTAACCGTCTTAGCCGAGCGAATCAAGTAAGAATCAAACTTTCCCTTTGCAATGTCTTTGAGTGGGTAATTGTCTGGAATTTTGTCGCCCACCTTTTGAGGTTCCCAGGTAATAATTGGCGTCTGGCCTGCATTGACATAGCTCTTCATAGCGGCACCATTAAGTGGTTCAGAGAAATCCTGGTACCAGCCAACCAGAGTAGGTTTATGCTTAACCGCGGCAGATAGTTTGGGGATTTGGGCCAGACCATCGGCTAGCGTCACTCCCACAAATCCGAATTGCACATAGTTGCGACAAATAACCGTGACCTTTACGCAAAGCCGAGTGGACTTCACTTTTGCTTTAATGGTTGGGTCTGGCTCTCGAGGTGTTCCATCTTGAGTTGTTTGTGTGTCGGCGGTAGCGGTGGGACCTGTTGCAGCGATGCCAAAAATTGTTATGACAGCAAGGGTTATCCTTAAAATATTTTTTTTGTATTCCGTCATGAGAAAATGACTCATTTATTTTCAAGGGATTTTGTCAGGTTACCTTTGTTTTTATTCTGGAGGCTTCTTGGCGAAAGTAGCATTGGCAAGTAGATGTAACTCATAGTAAATAGTACTAATATCGCTGGCCATACATCGTTTAACCCATAAAGAAATAGGACATGAGCTATTCCTCCTATTTGGGTCAGAAGAGACAATGAAAGTACAACTTTCATAGTCCTAATAATTTTTCGAGTGCCATTGTGCGCGCTCTTCCCAGCACCAGTTGGAACCCATGCGGTTGTCTTGCTGCGTATAGCGTCGTAAATCGCTTGAGCATGAGCAAATGAGTAGAGCATCTGTACTCGGATCACAGCAGGACGGTAACGTCGATTAGTAACAATGGGCAGAAGTATGCACTGAGAAAATACCACGCCTAGGAGCGGAAGGTAATTGAAGGCTTTAACCTGCTCAGGGAAGAACCAGAGCATGATAGGCGCTGGCAGGTTGCTGATGAAGACACCAATACCAGTGGTTAAGTAGTAGAAGAAGCCTGTGAAGTATGGGGCTATCCGACGGAATGTAAACTCGGAGCTTCCATAGAAACTTTTGTCCACCATAAGGCTCATTGAGCCAGTTGCCCATCGGTACTGCTGGCTTACAAAGGCATAAAGGTCATAAGGGCATAAACCTTTGCAAACCAAAACCGGAATGTATTTAAGCGAGAATCCAGCTTTAGCAAGACGAACACCAGTGTGCACGTCTTCCGAGTGTTGGATTGGCGCGAACCCTCCTGCCGCTTCTAATCCTTTTCTGCGATAAATTGCACACGTGCCTACACAGATAGCAGCATTTGATTGTGCACGACTCGGCTGGATCCATCGGTAGAAAAGCTCTTGGGTAGCGCCGGCACCGCGTTGTAGCCAATTTTGTTGAGCAGAGACATCGAAGTACTGAGGTGATTGAACGATTCCTATTGACTCATCCTGAAAATAGGGCATAAGTTCAAAAAAAGCATCAGGGCGAACAGTAAAGTCGGCATCTAGCACCAAAATGAAGTCCCCATCGGTACGAGCAAAAGCGTTACGCAGGTTACCAGCCTTTTTTAGAGTGCCACGATCTTCTCGCACTATGTAGCTAAATCCGAACTTCTCTGCGGCTACTCGGACAACAGGTCGATCGGCGTCGTCCATAACGTGCACTGTCAATTGACCTGGCCACTGTAAGGCACTGACCGATTTGTAGGTATTTAGCAGTACTTCTAGGGGTTCGTTACATGTTGGTAGAAAAACGTCAATTGACGCCCACCTTTGGGGTCGGTAGGTGGCAACAAAATTTCTATGGCTATCCAATGTGATGCCATGGGATCTATTCGATGTGTAGGCGCCAAGGAATAGATTCATGAATTGGATTGCAGCCCAAATATAAAAGACCCAAAGCCATGGGCTTAGAGAGGCGAACCGTGTCAGGCTAATTAGTAGTGGGCAAAACAGCAGCCCCATTGTTAAGGGCAAGAATCGAAATGTACCAACTAGATATTGATACTTTTCGCTCTCTCCGGGTGGTGAAACGTGCGTCGAAGGGTCATCACCGCGAGCGGATGCCGCTAGGGTCAATGCAATTTCGGTCTCATGATCAAGGTTGGTTACAAATTCTGTTTGAACCTTGGTGGTAAGGGCCGAGTCAGGCTCTGACCTCATTTTATTTTAATGTCACCTGAGGTCACTGAATCGTTTGTCTTTGTCGCGACTGCGATGAAACGATATGTGCCCTTAGTTTTAAATGTAACTGTGGCCTTGCCCTTTTTAACCGTAGCCTTAACTTTTGATGCGACCCAGCTGATCTTCTTCTTCTTGATTACCTGCTGTTGAACAGTAATCTTTGTAGCCGTGGTGGTAATCGTGACTACTTTCTTTTTTACTTTCGCCACAAAGCTGTGTCCAACCTTGGCACAGACTGACTTGGTGGCTGCTGTAGTGAAACTAGTTGCAGCGACCGTGCTAACTATGCAGAAGTTAGCTTTTGCGATGGTTCCTGCTGCGGTAAGTGCAAGAGACTTACCGCCAGCGACGATTTTTATGCTGCCAGGTGTTGAGAATGAAAACCCAAATCCAGTGTTGTTCACAAGTGCAGTGGCTGTAACTTTCTTGCCATAGACGTATTTGGCCGCGATAGTTTTGGGGAAAACCACTGAAGTCAAAATTGGGTTCGCGATACTTGTGGTGTGCTTAAATGGCGCAGTTGATGGGGCAGCTTGTACATTGGTATCAGAATCAAAAGTAGCGAGAATACTTCCGGTTTGATCCGTAATGTCTGTTGAATCAGTGTGGACCCGAACAACTAGTGGGACGTAGTTAGTCCCCTTTAGCCCCCAAGCGATGTATTGATCAACCACATCAGAATCGAGATTATTTCCAACTGGTTGTCCAACAAGTGAGACCACGCGCGAAGGGTTCACTGTGAAAGGCAATAGGTCAGAGGTTGTTGTCGTTGTTAGGCCAACAACTAAAGCTGTGCCAGCAGTTGCGCTGCCTGGGGTGAAGGAAAACGATGCAATGTAACCGCCAGAAATAGTTAAGGATTGCACCGGAGACTTACCAGCCTCTAAAAACCATACGTAGCTACTGCCCAATTCGGGCTCTGTGGTGCCGAGTTGTGTATCGAACGTGGAGACAAATACTCCACCATCAATCGGGGTAATTGCCATAACTTCACGCGCGTATCCAGTTGCTGGAGCTGTGATTGAACCAAGGGTCGTGGCCGAGGATCCTGATGCGATGGAGGTAGAAGAAATGTATGAGTAAGTGGATCCCTTTGTCAGTACTAGACCCCGGTCTGTGGGATACAGCTGGTCGAAGCTTGTCGCAAGACTTGCTGGAATCAGTGTTATTCTGCCATCGGCATCTTTTAAGGCAAGCCCTGTAAGGCTGTTTGTAATCTTTACCTGGCTCAGTGAACTAAGCCCAGATGAAGACTGGGCAATGAAAATTGGAGAGCTACTCTCGGTGCTTATGGTTGTCGCGTCCGAATGGCTTTGGACCGTTGTGGACGCCAAGCCAGGTAGGGCCACTGCGAAAGTGGTCGGAACCTCGTCGGCAGAAGCAGATGCAAATCCTGACATAAAAATCGCCAATGAACTAATTGTTATTGTGAAACACTTTAGAAACTTACTCATCGGTTTGTTCTCCCCATTTTAGGCTTTATGGAATTATACCAAAGTTTGAAAGCGGCATGTAACCCTTATTTCTATGCGATTTAGGCCACTTTCAGGTTGCCGCTAAGCTCTGAAAATTAGTTACAGTTTGTATCCAATAGGCAACAGCATAGCACTCTTTTCGTGAATAAAGGACGATTGGTGAGCATGGTGGAACTGGCGTGTCTGTCCAAAAACAAGTGTACGCATGCTTGCTCGTCTTGTAGCAATGGTTCAGGAGGCCCGCTAATCCTCCTCGACAATGACCTCAGGCATGTCGAATTCAGCATCTTCACCTTTGCGGAAACGCTTCATCGAGTCGTTCATGCCGAGCTTGCAGCCTTCGCCTGGCGCTAATCGGTAATTGCGTACCCTGTCGAGACGTTAGTTAGCATCTGGTTGTTGTCCCAGAGGCTGATGCGAATGACGTAGTCGCCGGCCACAGTCGGGGTCCAACTAAAAGTGCCCGAGTCATCTCCTGTGACCGTTTTCTTGTCCTGATAAACCCAGGGCATGTCCGGATCTTCTGCGTCACATGTGTCTGTGCCTTCGTTACACAAATCGATTTGCATGGTTGCATCGTTATTCGTCCATGAAAGTGAATCGGTGTTTAAAAGTTCCCAGGTATAGATTTCGGGGGTGCCCACGGTTTGCGCGCCATCGTAGTAGGCGTCGATTACTTCACCGGTGGTGGACGAGCATCCTTCATACTCCAATGTGCGCTTAGCAGATACTGCTAGGTAACGCCCCTTGGCTTTAACTACGATGCGCTCATCGGCCAACATGGTTGTGCTTTGGGGTTCAGTATTGCTGTTGTCAATCAGCTTGAGATACACATACCCATCCTTGTCCGTAGTTTGAGTGGCTTCATCAATCCACTCGCCATTGCTTTGGTATTGCATGGTGACTTTACGCCCGGCCAGAGCAGGTGACACATAGGCGCTGATGCCTTCGTCGGTGCATGAGATTGCATAGCTAGGCCAGTCCACGAGCAGTTTGGTTCGATGGAAAACTGAGATGGCAACGCTCTTGGAGCGCACCGAAGGTCTGGCTGTGACTCGAGCGGTGAGCTTGGTGTCTTTGACGAGCTTTAGGTTAAAGACTGCATTTCCTTGGGCGTTGGTATAAACCTTGCGGGCGCTAACCACGCCAGATAGTAGCGTTATTGCAACACCTGATCGCCGCGGTGTGACCTGGGCAGTGACCTTAATCGCCGCGCCAGCGATTGTCGTGGACTTGGCGCTCAGGGTTACCTTCGTGCTAGCCGCTTGGGTCGCAGGTGATGCGCTGAACGAGGCTGCAACCAGAATGACAACAAGCATTTTGTTGAACCACGCTTTGTTGCGCGCGAACCACTGGGTATTTGAGGTGCCAATGTGCGTTTGGGGTTTTGGCTTTATGTGCAAGAGGTGGGCACTTAGTGTGCGTATTAGTTTCATACTTTGACGCTATGAAACCACTCTCACGCTGCACTCACGCTCTACTCACGGTTGACTCATTGCGGCGCGCCAATCACATAAAGGCTGGTGGCTATGGCTGTTTGGGCCCGCTGTTTGCTAAGAAAGTTGATACGCGCTCTTGCTACGCGATCCATGAGCCGGTTTTATTTTTGGGATGGCAACAGCAAGGGCTGTGGTGCATCTAGTCCTCCTCGACAATAACCTCAGGCATGTCGAATTCAGCATCTTCACCTTTGCGGAAACGCTTCATCGATTCGTTCATGTCGCTATAGACCTTGCGTTGGCCTTTGCCAGTGCGATTAAAGGTCGC
>CAIVPQ010000026.1 GCA_903907835.1 uncultured Actinomycetes bacterium | reverse complement strand
TTTACCAACGCTGCTGGTAGCAACGAGGCGTTTACTCAAACTCAAACTAATGGCATCTGGGGTATTGCAACACCTGCCACATTTGCTTCCGGTATCCAAAACACCAACCCGTTTTCCTTCTTAGAGTCGGTTTCTTGTTCTTCTGCCGGTAATTGTGTTGCTGCAGGTTACTTCAAAAATGCTGCTTTTGGCTACGAGGCGTTTACTCTGACTCAAACTAATGGCATCTGGGGTATTGCAACACCTGTCACATTTGCTTCCGGTATTCAAAACACCAACCCGTTTTCCTACTTCCAGTCGGTTTCTTGTTCTTCTGCCGGTAATTGTGTTGCGGTTGGGCAGTTTAGCAGCGCTGCTGGTGGTTACGAGGCGTTTACTCTGACTCAAACTAATGGCACTTGGGGTATTGCAACACCTGTCACATTTGCTTCCGGTATTCAAAACACCAACCCGTATTCCTTCTTCCATTCGGTTTCTTGTTCTTCTGCCGGTAATTGTGTTGCTGTAGGGAATTTCGCCAGCGCTGCTGGTGGTTACGAGGCGGTTACGCAGGTTTTAACTGTTCTAGCTGCTACACCTACACCTACGAACAATTACATCAATTCAATCACTCAGGCAAAAGCTTGGGCGAATGTTGATTTCACTTTGCCAACTCTGGAAAAGGGTGGCTACGATCGTGTGGCCTACTCCATCAATGGTGGATCATGGGTGAGTTGGGGTCTTAACGCTAAGAGCGTTCAATCAATCAAGGGGCTACCTACCGGTCGTGAATACAGCATTCGTATTCGTGGTCATGTTAAGCGTGGAACCTGGAAGGAACCGTCTGAACCTGTCACAATCTTCATGAAGAAGATTCGTGGCGGTGTTGTAGTTCCATAACCCACTTCAAGTATTACCAAAGACTGTGGGTCAGCCTGATTAACCAGGCTGACCCACAGTCTCATCTAGTTGGTTTTTTCAATAGCTCGGAAACTCAGCCCAATTAATAGACGGGACCGGTGTATTTTTCACCGGGACCTTGACCTGGCAGGTCAGGGAAGTCTGATTGTTCTTTGAATGAGCGCTGTAGTTGTTGTAAACCGTCTCGAATAGGTGCTGCATGATGGTGGCCAAGTTCTGGGGCCGCCGCATCAACAAAACCAGCAAGGGCATTGATCAAAATGCGCGCCTCAGCCAAATCGGTTGTGGTATTTTCAAACTGCCCGAGCTTTACGGCTGCTGCAGTGAGAAGGTCAACTGCATGTAATCCCAATATTTCTATGGCTGCTAAGGCTGATAAGTCACGCGCTGCGGTGACCGATTCAACCTGGGTATCGGCAAGGTCATTGGATTCGGCGGAATTGGCGGCATCTGCATTCATTGGACTAGACTGTCACAAGACCGGTCAACCTGCGCAATGCAGGGTGATCACACAAGTGGACAAGTTCCCACCCGCATTGCCTTTATGGGTATCGGGTTGGTCTGGAAGCTCCGGCTCGCCGGAGTGTGCATTCTTGCACGCCAGAGTTGTGCTTTTCCTCTTGTACCCGTCGACAACAGGAGGACATATCAGTATCGAGCCCCGCATCAATGAGCGTATTCGTGTACCCGAAGTGCGCCTTGTCGGACCTGCAGGTGAGCAGGTAGGCATCGTTCGCATTGACGACGCACTAAAACTAGCTATGGACGCAGATCTTGATCTTGTAGAAGTTGCCCCTGATTCCAAACCGCCAGTTTGCAAAATCATGGACTACGGCAAGTTCAAGTACGAAGCCGCAGTTAAAGCTCGTGAGACTCGCAAGAACCAAGTCAACACGGTCATCAAGGAAATGAAGTTACGTCCAAAGATTGATCAGCATGACTACGAGACCAAAAAAGGTCACGTTGAGCGTTTCTTGAAGCAGGGTGACAAAGTAAAAATCACAATCATGTTCCGTGGCCGCGAGCAGTCGCGACCAGAACTTGGTTACAAACTTTTACAGCGTCTGGCTCAAGACATTGGTGAAATTGCAATTATCGAATCGGCTCCTTTGCAAGATGGTCGCAACATGACCATGGTGCTTGGTCCAGCTCGGCGTAAGACTGCTGAGAAATCGGTAAAGCCAGCAAGACCACCACTTGTTGTTGAGGAACCACTAGTTGCCGCACCAGTTGTTGAAGCTCCGGTTGTTGAAGCTCCGGTAGTCGAAGCACCGGTTGTTGAAGCACCTGTCAAGAAAGCAGCGGCTAAGAAAGCGCCAGCCAAAAAGGCAGTAGCACCGAAGGACGACGCGGCTAAGGAAGCGCCAGTCAAGAAGGTAGCAGCCAAGAAGGCTGCAGCTAAGAAAGCGGATACCCCGGTAGCCGAGTAAGAAACAAGATTTCTCGTTCAAAAATGAACGAGTGACAGATTGCTTATCCGAAATGGGTGGGCAGAAAAAGGGCAGGAGACAAAATGCCAAAGCAAAAAACCCATAGTGGTGCCAAGAAGCGATTCCGGGTCACTGGCACGGGCAAACTAATGAAGGAACGTGCCAACAAGCGCCACCTTCTCGAGAGTAAGTCCAGTCGCCGTACTCGTCGACTTTCCGTTGACCAGGTGCTGTCCCCAGCCGATTCTAAGAAAGCCAACAAGCTACTCGGCCGCTAGGCATATGAGTCGTTTGGATAAGGAGAAAATGTTATGGCACGTGTAAAAAGAGCCGTCAATGCGGCCAAGAAGCGTCGTGAAGTACTTGAGCAAGCCAGTGGTTACCGTGGACAACGTTCACGTTTGTACCGCAAGGCCAAAGAGCAGGTTACTCACTCGATGGTTTATGCCTACAACGATCGTCGTACCCGCAAGGGCGACTTCCGCAAGCTTTGGATTCAGCGCATCAACGCTGCAGCCCGCGCTAATGGTATGACTTACAACCGTCTAATTCAGGGCCTAAAGCTTGCTGAAATTGAAGTTGACCGTCGCATGCTTGCTGAGCTTGCTGTTAATGAACCAGCAGTATTTGCTGACTTGGTTTCTAAAGCAGCAGCAGCACTTCCGGCTGATGTCAATGCTCCAGTTGAGGCTTCTGCTTAATCGCGATTAAGTATGCAATCTGAATCTGTACTAACGAACGTGCGTGCACCCAAAGTGGTGCGCGCACGTCGTCTTTTAAAGCGTGGACTACGCCAGGCCGATGGTCTGTTTTTAGCCGAAGGTCCGCAAGCATGTCGAGAAGCAGCAGCCGCTGGGCGCATCAAAGAGTTGTTCGTCACCCCCGAATCCTTTGAGCGTTACCCGCAGATTGTGGAACTTGTTGAAAAATTTCATGGCACAGTCACAGTTGCCACGCCAACGGTCATTGGTGAATTCAGCAGCACAGTAAGTCCACAAGGTATGACCGCGATGGCATCAATGTGGCAAAACTCTCCAAGCGAAACGTTGAACGCCGATTCCAAGTTAGTAGTCGCGCTCGCCGCTGTCCGTGATCCTGGAAATGCCGGCTCAGTCATTCGAGTTGCCGATGCTGCCGGCGCTGACGGCGTGATTATGTCTGATGATTCAGTTGATCTTTTCAATCCAAAAGTTGTTCGCGCATCAGTCGGTTCTATTTTTCACCTGCCGATTGCAACTGACCAGCCAATCTTGGACACAATCGCTCAAGCACGCGCTCTGGGTATGCAAGTTCTTGCTGCAGATGGCATCGGTGTTGCGCTGTATTCAGGTGTTGAGTTAGCAAAGCCGACTTTGTGGGTCTTTGGCAATGAAGCCTGGGGGATTCCACCAGAGATTCTCAGCGCAGTCGATCAGGTTGTTAGCATTCCAATTTATGGTCAGGCCGAGTCACTGAATCTAGCGACTGCATCTGCTGTTTGTCTTTATGCCAGCGCTCAAGCCCAACGAGTTATTTAATTCGCTTGCGCATCGCTTAAGTCTCGGGCAATCAATAGCCAAAGCAAGTGTCTTGCCCCGATAGAATAGAGACACGTTCTGCCCATTAATCAAGGAGTTCTCAGGTGTCCGCACCCAATAAGTCGTTTGACCCGGTTGAGGTGAGCACTTTGTCACAAGAGAACATTGACGAAAACGTTGCTAATGCAATTGCTGCGATTGCCGGGGCGAATTCTCTTGATGAATTAAAAGAAGTTCGCCTTGCCCATACTGGCGATCGTTCGCCTTTGGCCTTGGCAAATCGTGAGATTGGCGCCTTGCCTCCGGCGGCTAAAGCCGAAGCAGGTAAGCGAATTGGCCAAGCCCGCGGCAAGGTAAACCAATGCCTTGAAGTCCGAACTCTTGAACTTGAAGTATTACGCGACCAACTGCTTCTGATTGAGGAAACGGTTGATGTCACCATGGCAGCTGCCACAGTGGCCCAAGGTGCCCGCCACCCGTTGACCACTATTCAAGAACAAATCTCTGATGTTTTCCTAGCACTTGGTTACGAACTTGCTGAAGGTCCAGAAATTGAAGCCGAATGGTTCAACTTCGATGCGCTAAACATCGCCCCTGATCATCCTGCCCGCACAATGCAAGACACTTTCTTTGCCGGTAACGAAGATTCAGGCATTGTGCTTCGTACTCATACTTCTCCTGTGCAGATTCGTTCAATGCTAAAGCGCGAATTACCAATTTATGTAGTTTGTCCTGGACGGGTTTTTCGCACGGATGAACTTGATGCAACACACTCTCCGGTATTTCATCAGGTTGAGGCACTGGTTATTGACCGCGGCATCACTTTGGCCGACCTTAAGGGCACACTCGATCACTTCGCTCAATCTATGTTTGGCGAAGGCATCGTGACTCGTTTGCGACCATCGTATTTCCCGTTCACCGAACCATCTGCCGAAGTTGATTTACAGTGTTTCGTTTGTCGCGGAGCATCAATTGATAATCCCGAAGCCGCTTGTCGAACCTGTCGCAGTGAAGGCTGGATTGAATGGGGTGGCTGCGGAATGGTTAACCCTAAGGTCCTAGTTGCCTGCGGAATTGATCCTGATGAATACACGGGCTTTGCCTTTGGCATGGGACTTGAGCGAACACTCATGTTCCGTCATGGGATTACCGACATGCGAGATATGGTCGAGGGCGACATTCGATTCACCCGTGCATTTGGGTTGGGTGTGTAATGAAAGCTCCTGTTTCCTGGTTACGCGATTTTGTTGTAATACCTGCTGATGCAACTGGTCGCGATGTCGCTGAACTTTTATTAAAAGTTGGTTTTGAAGTCGAAGGCGTTGACTCTGTTGGCGATGTTCAAGGACCACTTGTTGTTGGTCGCGTCATCAGCATCGAAGAACTTCCTGATTTGAAAAAGCCAATTCGCTGGTGCCAAGTCGAAGTTGGCGCAGCTCATGGAAATGCGGACACTCCTGGAATCCGCGGAATCGTTTGTGGTGCTCGTAACTTTGCTGAAGGCGACCTTGTTGTAGTCGCACTTCCTGGCACAACACTGCCTGGCGACTTCACCATTGCAACGCGTAAAACTTACGGTCAGATTTCTGATGGAATGATTTGTTCAGCTCGTGAAATCGGCCTTGGCGATGAACACGACGGAATCATTATTTTGCCGGCCGATAGCGCAACTCCAGGTGATGATGCATTTCCAATCTTGGGTTTAGGCGACCAAGTTCTAGACATTGCAGTTACCCCAGATCGTGGCTACGCACTCAGTATTCGTGGACTTGCTCGCGAATTATCAATTGCTCTTGGTGTTGAAATGACAGATCCCGGTCAGGTTTTGGCTGAATTGCCAGCCGCCGCAGGCGAAGCACTTGCTTGTGCCAGCGATGACACACAAGCCTGCGACCTGTTTGTTCTGCAAACTTTGACTGGGTTTGACCCAAAGGCGCCAACACCAGATTTCATCAAGTCGCGCTTGGCGGCCGTTGGGGTTCGCTCAATCTCTTTGGCCGTTGATGTAACGAACTATGTGATGTTCGAACTTGGTCAGCCGCTGCACGCTTTTGACGCCGACAAGATTTCTGGAACAGTTCGTGCGCGTAGAGCAGTGGCTGGCGAGAAATTAGAAACACTCGATCATGTGACTCGAGAATTAGTCCCTGATGACTTGGTCATTGCTGATGATTCAGGCGCTTTGTCTTTGGCTGGAACCATGGGCGGGTTGGCCTCTGAGATTACCGATGCGACCACTCGCATTGCAATTGAATCAGCACACTTTGATCCAGTTGTTGTTGCTCGCATGAGTCGTCGTCACAAATTGTCTTCAGAATCTTCACGCCGATTCGAGCGTGGCGTAGATCGTATGTTGGCGCCGATTGCTGCGGCGCGTGTGGCCGAGTTGCTCATCTCTTTCGGTGGGGCAGAGTTCGCTGGTTCTGCAGGAGTTGAAACTGCGCCTGCTAAATCAGTCATAGAATTCGATCCGGCCTTGCCGAGTCGCATTGCAGGACATACCTACTCGCAAGATTTAGTTAAAGAAATCCTAATTGCAGTTGGTTGCACTGTGACCGAATCTGCTGGCGCGTGGGCTGTGACTCCACCTTCTTGGCGTCCAGACCTAATCGTGCCAATTGACCTTGTCGAAGAAATCGTTCGAATTGATGGTTTCGATAATGTGCCAACTCGATTGCCAGTTGCCCCAAAGGGTCGCGGTCTAACTCAGAAACAACGCCTACAACGTCGCGCGGGCTTGCATCTTGCCGGTCGTGGACTTGTCGAGGTTCGCAATTACCCATTCGTTGGCGTCAGTGAACTTGATGCGCTTGAACTTGCCCAAGATGATGTCCGTCGCAACGCATTGCGTCTAGCAAATTCACTGTCAGACGAGCAACCACTGATGCGCACCACTCTATTGCCAGGTTTACTAACCGCAGTGACTCGAAACATTTCTCGCGGTTCCACTGATGTTGCACTTTATGAAATTGCAAGTGTCAGCCTGTTGCGCGTTGGGCAATCTGCAAATGGTGGAACTAATCCGCCTCGTCCAGAGGTCAACGGCCGCCCCAATGATTCTTTATTGTCTGAACTCGAAGCGCTTTTGCCAGATCAGCCACTTCATTTTGCAGCCGTACTAACTGGGGCAACTAGTCCAGCAGGCTGGTGGGGAAGCGCCGCTAACTACTCGTGGCGCGATGCCATCACCGCGGTGTTGAATTTAGGCCTTGAACTTGGTGTTGTAATAGACGTCGAGGCTGGCGTACTTGCCCCTTGGCATCCGGGTCGTTGCGCATCGTTGAGTGTCAATGGGGTAGTGATTGGTCATGCTGGTGAATTATCGCCGCGCGTTTTGGAAAACCTTGGCTTACCCAAGCGTGCTGTGGCTCTGGAAATACACCTTGACGTCGTTCTTGCCAATGCCCAATCAGTAGCCTCAGCGCCAACGGTTAATACTTTTCCAGTCGCAAAAGAAGACATCGCACTAATTGTGGCTGATGCGGTTGCGGCAAAGGATGTTTTAGCCACGATTAAAGACGCGGCTGGTGAATTGCTCGAGGATGTTCGCCTATTCGATGTTTATCAGGGCGCACAGATAGGTGAGGGCAATAAATCACTGGCTTTTGCGATGCGCTTTAGAGCAAGTGATCGCACACTTTCATCGCAAGAAGTGGCAGAGGCGCGTGAAGGCGCAATTGCGGCAGCCCAAAAGCTTCATGGAGCTACCCTTCGCGGATAGCAACTAACTTTTTATCGATGCAATACGGTCGAAAAATAGTTGAAAATAGTTGCTTCTAGCACTATGCATTTATGCAATAGTGTGTATAATTGATAAATGCCTACAGTCGCAATCGCCGGAGCATCAGGGTACGCGGGCGCCGAATTAGTGCGATTGTTGCAAAATCACCCTAATTTTGACCTGATTACGATTGCCGCGGGCTCAAATGCTGGTAGCCGACTTGGTGAAGTTCATCCCCAGTTTGCTGGCGAACCAGAACTTGCTGACTTAGTTTTCACAGACACAACCCCAGCGACCTTGGCTAGTGCAGATCTAATTTTTCTGGCCCTGCCACATGGTCAATCTGCCGCATTAATTTCAGGGTTACCGGAATCGGCAAAAGTTGTTGATTTGGGCGCTGATTTCCGTCTGGAGAATGCAGCCGAATGGGACATGTATTACGGCGGAACACACGCTGGAACATGGTCTTATGGCCTGGCTGAAATCCCTGGAAATCGCGAATTAATCGCCAACGCATCTCAGGTAGCAAATCCAGGTTGTTATGCAACGGCAATTGCACTTGGATTAGCACCGGTCGTCGCCGATGGTCTCATTGAATTGCAGGACATTGTTGTGGTGGCTGCCTCAGGTACTTCGGGTGCAGGTCGCGGGGCCGCAGTTTACTTGTTGGCAAGTGAAGTAGCTGGGGCAATGAGCACCTACAAGATTGGTGGGACCCACCAGCACACCCCAGAAATTGAGCAGACTCTGCGAAATCTAGGTGGTCAGGATGTAACCATCAACTTCACGCCGATGCTTGCTCCAATGCCACGCGGGATTTTGGCCAGCATAAGTGTGCGAACTGATGCCTCCTTGCAGGAACTTGAAGTCTCTCTTGGCAACTTTTATGCGAACGAAGCTTTTGTGACGGTATTGCCAGATGGCCAGTTGCCAAATACCGCAGCCACCCTTGGTTCTAATGCCGTACACATCCAAGTTGCTAAAGATTCGCGCACATCTCGAGCAACAATCGTTGTGGCGCTCGACAATTTGATCAAGGGCGCAGCCGGTCAGGCGCTTCAAAATGCCAACATCATGTTTGGTTTTCCAGAAACACTTGGTCTGAGCGCAATTGGGGTAGCGCCATGAGCGTAACTTTCGCGCGAGGATTTCGCGCCAGCGGAGTTGCTGCTGGCCTAAAAGAATCCGGCAATAAAGATGTTGCGCTCGTTGTTAACGATGGGCCGATTTTCTCGGCCGCTGGAGTATTCACCCTAAACCGCATCAAAGCTGCGCCCGTTTTATGGACCGAACAATGCGCAAAGTCCGGCGTTTTTCGCACTGTTGTCCTAAATTCTGGCGGCGCAAATGCCTGCACAGGTCCAGATGGTTTCGCAGACACGCATCAAACTGCTGAATTTGTAGCTACTCAATTAGGTGTAGCGCCAATTGAAGTTGCTGTTTGTTCCACTGGACTAATTGGCAAGCGCCTGCCGATGGAAAAACTTCTGGTTGGAATCTCAAATAGCGTTGCCGAGCTTAATGCTGACGGCGGTAGTGATGCTGCGCTTGCAATCATGACAACTGACAGCATCCCAAAGACTGCCACCTATGATTCCCCAGCCGGCTGGCGTATTGGTGGCATGGCCAAGGGTGCTGGAATGTTGGCGCCAGGATTAGCAACCATGCTTGTTGTTTTGACTACCGATGCGATTGTTGGTGCAAAAAAACTTGATGCTGCTCTTCGCAAGGCAACAGCAAATACTTTTGATCGCATTGATTCTGATGGCTGCATGTCGACAAACGACACAGTTTTACTTTTAGCCTCGGGCGCGAGCGAGATTGATGCCGATTCTGATGACTTCGCTCAAGCAGTGCAGGTTGTTTGTGCTGATTTAGCTCGCCAGTTGATCGGTGATGCCGAAGGTTCAACCAAAGACATTCAGATTTTGGTCGAAGGTGCGCACTCGGAAGATGAAGCAGTAGAAGTTGCTCGAGTAATCGGGCGCAGCAACTTATTGAAATGCGCAATACATGGCGAAGACCCAAACTGGGGCAGAGTGCTTGCTGCCCTTGGCACGACCTCTGCTCGATTCGAACCTGATGCAATTGATGTTGATTTCAATGAAGTAGCTGTTTGCCGAAATGGCGCAGCCCTAGCAGTTGAACCAGTTGTTGACCTAAGCCATCGCGAAGTCATTATTAAGGTCAATCTGCATGCAGGTAATGACTCAGCATCAATCTGGACCAATGATCTAACAGCCATGTATGTCCATGAGAATTCGGCGTATTCAACATGAGCACTAAATTAAGCGCTGGCGAAAAAGCCGCGGTACTCGTTGAAGCATTGCCTTGGTTAGAACGTTTCCAGGGGGCCACTGTCGTCGTTAAATTCGGTGGCAATGCGATGGTCGATGAGCAATTAATCGAAGCCTTTGCGCAAGATGTGGTTTACCTGCACCTGAGCGGTTTGCGCCCGGTTGTTATCCACGGTGGCGGTCCGCAGATCACTGCTGAACTTAATGCGCGTGGCGTTGAATCCGAATTCCGTGGTGGCTATCGAGTTACAACGACAGAAGTGATGGAAGTTGTTCGTGAAGTTCTTGTTGATCAGGTGCAAAAGCAACTAGTTCAAGCGATGAATGAGCATGGCACGTACGCCGTTGGAGTGTCTGGTGATCGAGATGAGATTCTCTTAACTCAACGACGCGATGTGTTGGTAGATGGCTTAGCAACTGATGTGGGACTTGTTGGAGACATTGTTTCGGTCAATTCGGTTCCGCTTAATGACTTGATTGAAGCTAACTTGATCCCAGTGCTTTCCACAGTGGGTATTGATGCCGAAGGTAACCGCTACAACGTCAATGCTGACACTGCAGCTGCTGCAATAAGCATTGCATTGGACGCCCAAAAACTAGTTTTCCTTACTGACGTTGCTGGCCTATATCGAAACTGGCCAGATACAACTTCACTGGTTAGCACAATCACAGTGAGCGATTTGGAAGCGATGCTACCGATTTTGGAAAGCGGAATGCTGCCAAAAATGGAAGCCTGCGCGCGAGCGGTACGAGGGGGAGTGCCACGAGCAACCGTTATCGATGGCAGGGTCCCTCATTGCTTGTTATTGGAAGTTTTCACAGACGAAGGAGCCGGAACCATGGTAGTTCCGGATGGGGGTAATGATGACTAATACACAAGAAGGTCAATCGCGTTGGAAGAACGCGGTGATGGACACATATGGAACACCCAAGCTAGTCCTTGAACGTGGCGCAGGTGCGCGCGTTTGGGATGTAGACGGTCGTGAGTATGTCGATTTCCTAGCGGGTATTGCCGTGAATATTTTGGGTCACGCTCATCCAGCCATCATTGAGGCCGTCACAAAGCAAATGGGCATCCTTGGCCACACTAGTAACTTTGCTGCCCATCGCCCAGGTCTTGAGTTGTCGGATAAATTGATGGAACTCGTTGGTCGCCCCGGCAAGATTTTTTATTGCAACTCAGGTGCTGAGGCCAACGAAACCGCAATCAAGATCGCCCGCCGCACAGGCAAATCAAACATCGTGAGTCTGACTCATAGTTTCCATGGGCGCACGACGGGTTCACTTTCCTTGACGGGTCAGCCGATAAAGTACGAACCTTTTCAACCGTTGCTTCCGGATGTTTCATTCGTTGAGCCAAATGACATCGCTGGTCTGCGGGCCGGAATGAACAATCAATCATCATCGCTTTGGATTGAACCAATTCAGGGTGAGGGCGGCGTTTTGCCACTTACCAAAGAGTTCATACAGGAATCACGCAAAGTTTGTGATGAGACTGGTGCGATTTTTGTGGTGGATGAAGTTCAAACTGGGATCGCACGCACTGGTAAATGGTTTGCTTACGAGCATGCTCAAGTGCAGCCAGACATCTTGCTCTTAGCAAAGGGCCTTGGCGGCGGAATTCCAATCGGCGCCTGTATCGCACTTGGTGAATACGGCGATCTAATGGGTCCAGGCACACATGGCTCAACTTTCGGTGGCAATCCTGTCTCGTGTGCTGCGGCATTAGCGGTGCTTCGGGTTGTTGAAGAAGACGGTCTGATGGCACGTGCATTAGAGATCGAGAAAATCATTCGCGCAGCAATCACTAATGCCCCTGGTGTTGTAGATGTGCGTGGACAAGGCGCGATGCTCGGCATCGTACTTGCTGGCAATTACGCAGTTGCGGTTGAAAATCGTGCCCGCGAACTTGGACTAGTAACTAATGCGCCAAATGCTGGAGTAATTCGTTTGGTACCACCGCTTGTAATCACTGACGAAGATTTGGCTCAAGGTTTGGAACTGTTGTTCCAGGCATTGTCTGATTGCGCGCCAGAATGACGCAACGAGCCGCTCGACTTCACAAACTTTCCGAGATTATCGCCGAACAGCGAATGGGATCTCAGGCAGAGTTAGTCAGTGCGCTCGAACAACAAGGAATCTCAATCACCCAAGCAACTTTAAGCCGCGATCTTGAAACGCTGGGGGCTCTGAAGGTTCACAGTCGTGATGGGCACATGTATTACTCATTGCCGCTGGATGCTACTGGCGAGGTGTACAACCGTGGACACGATCGATTAGG
>CAIVPQ010000025.1 GCA_903907835.1 uncultured Actinomycetes bacterium | reverse complement strand
TTTGTTTACAAAATCTTCAACGACCGATAACGCTACGTCGGCATCAAGTAAAGCTTGTCGAATCTCTTGGCAAACATTTGAGATATCTGAATTAGATAACTTTCCACGTGATCGGAGCGATGCAAATGCATTGCTGAACCGATTGCCAAGAGACTCGAACATAGCCTCATCCTACTAATTGCGACCCTTGCGAGCTAAATTGCTTCTGACCCTCGCTCGCCGGTGCGCACACGAACCACTTCCTCGACTGGCGTTGTCCAAACTTTGCCATCACCGATCGAACCAGTTGAAGCAGCCTTGACGATAACCCCGACCACGGAATCGGAATCTGAATCATCAACTAAAACTTCAACGCGGACTTTGGCAATTAGGTCGACTTTGTATTCAGCACCGCGATAAACCTCGGTGTGACCACGCTGACGGCCAAAGCCACTTGCCTGCGAAACTGTGATGCCCTTTACGCCAAAAGCTTCAAGTGCATCCTTAACTTCTTCCAACTTATGTGGCTTCAAAATTGCTGTTACTAGTTTCATATTAAGGAACCTCCACGAGTTGATCCGGACATTTCATATGCAGATTCGGCATGTTCATTGAAGTCGACGCCTTCTAATTCAGATTCCTTGGTAACACGGAATCCAATGGTCTTTTCAATTGCCAGACCGATTATCAAAGTAGCCAAGAAGGAGTAACCGGCAACCATGGCAACCGCAAGTGCTTGCTTACCGAGAAGTGCGGATCCACCACCATAGAACAACCCGTCTAGACCGATGCTGTTAACAGCACTTGAGCCGAAGAAACCAATTGATAGTGAACCAAAGATTCCGCCCACTAAGTGCACGCCTACAACGTCTAAAGAATCATCGAAATTAAATAGATACTTAAGACCAACAGCCACAGAACAGATGATGCCGGCAAGGAAACCGATTACAACTGCTGCCCAAGGTGCTACGAAAGCACACGCGGGCGTGATTGCAACTAGACCAGATACCGCGCCTGATGCTGCACCAAGAGTTGTTGCATGACCGTTGCGAACTTTTTCAACAAAGATCCAACCAATTAGCGCCGCTGCTGCAGCTACTTGAGTATTTAGGAAAGCTAAACCAGCGATTCCATTTGCACCAAGTGCTGAACCTGCGTTGAAGCCGAACCAACCAAACCAAAGTAGACCAGCACCAAGCATTACCAGAGGCAATGAGTGTGGACGCATAGATTCTTTGCGCCATCCGACGCGCTTTCCCAAAACTAAAGCAAGTGCTAAACCAGCAGCACCGGCGTTAATGTGAACTGCGGTACCGCCAGCAAAATCTTCCACACCTTTGGCGGCCAGGTAACCAGCACCAGTTACGACATCGCCGACCTTGTTGCCGAATGCAAATACCCAGTGCGCAACCGGGAAGTAAACCACTGTTGTCCAAATCGAAACAAAGATTGTCCACGGAACAAACTTCGCACGATCAGCAATTGCACCTGAAATAAGTGCCGGTGTAATAATCGCAAACATTAATTGGAATGCTGCAAAAACTAGAAGTGGAATCGGATATTCGCCACCGTTATTAGCTACCGCGCCAACTTGATTTCCTAAATCGGGAATCTTGATTGCGCCATACCAGGCAGACTTTCCATCGACGCCAAAAGCCAATTCAAAGCCGTAGATAACCCAAATGATGCTGACAATGCCAACTGTGGCCATTGACATCATCATCATATTTAAAACGCTTTTTGTGCGGACCATGCCACCATAGAAAAATGCGAGGCCAGGAGTCATTAGCAAGACCAATGCAGAACTTGCCAACATCCAAGCGGTATCACCAGTACTAATATCCATGAATAATCACTTTCGAAGAGTTTCGCGATT
>CAIVPQ010000024.1 GCA_903907835.1 uncultured Actinomycetes bacterium | reverse complement strand
TTAATTGAAAAACAACCCAAAGCGAGTCGTGCAGAAGTCCGTGAATGGATTTCAGGAAACTATTGTCGTTGCACTGGCTACCACTCTATCGTTGATGCAATTGTAGATGTGTTGGAGGCTCGCGCAAAGGGCCAAAAAATTAAACCCGTGGTTGCACACGCTTAAGGGATTTAGGAAACGTATTATGAATAAGCCAAGCGATTTAAAAGGACTCGTTCTCGATCCCGTCACCAACGACCAACGCTATATCGGTAATAGCGAACCAAGACATAGCGCACGTCGCTTGCTTGAAGGTCAGGGTACTTATATTGATGATATTCAACTGCCACGGATGGGGCATGTAGTCTATTGGCGCTCTCCAGTGGCACATATGAAGATCGGCAAAATCCATATGGAGCAAGCCAGCAAGATGCCTGGCGTATTGGCGGTAGTCGATGGTGTGCAGATGGCCAAAATTTGTAAGCCTTGGGTTGCTACCTTAGGGCACTTAGCTGGTATGAAATCAGCCCCTCAGCATGCCTTGGCAATTGATCGAGCCTGTTGGCAAGGTGAGCCTGTGGTTGCTGTAGTTGCTGAGACCAGAGCGCAAGCGGAAGACGCCTTGCAACACGTTGAGGTGGAGTGGGAAGAATTACCCGCAGTGATTTCGATGGAATCTGCTTTAGATCCCAAGACACCATTAATTCATCCAGAGCTCGGCGATAACTTGTGCTTCACCCGTAGTTTAGATGTCGGTAATGTCGATGAGGTATTTGCAACAGCTGATATCGTAGCCGAAGCTACCTTCGGTTTTGGGCGCCATACCGGTGTCACACTTGAGCCTCGTTGTCAGATTGCAGATTACAACCCTGGAGATCGCCGTCTCACGGTGTATCACTCTCAACAAGCACCGCACATGATGCAAGATTTATATTGCCGTCAGTTCGGTTTATCAGAGTCAGATGTCCATGTGATTTGTAAAGATGTTGGCGGCTCATTTGGTATCAAGGTACACGCCTATCCAGATGATTTTGCAACGGTAGGTTTAGCAATGATGCTCGAGCGCCCGGTAAAGTTTGTTGCTGATCGCCTGGAATCTTTTACGAGCGATATTCATGCTCGTGAACATCGCATTAAAGGCCGTATTGCTGCTAATAAAGCAGGTGATATTCTCGCCTTTGAGATTCATGACTTGACGGGTATTGGGCCTTACTCCATGTTCCCTAGGACTAGCGCAATTGAAGGCAATCAAGTGGTGAACTTGGTGGGTGGTCCATATAAACATCAACACTATCGGGCGCATTTAGATGTGGTGTTTCAAAATAAAACACCGACTTGCCAATACCGTGGCGTAGGGCATCCGATTGCCTGTGCAGTCACTGAAGGTCTAGTAGATTTAGCGTCACAAAAATTGCAAATTGACCCATTGGAATATCGTAAGCGTAATGTGATTCCGGACGATGCTTATCCATGCTCTGGCATCTCCGGCATCAAATTAGAAGTTCTGTCGCACGAGCAATGCTTGCGTACGATCGAGAAGATGATGAACTATCCTGCTTTG
>CAIVPQ010000023.1 GCA_903907835.1 uncultured Actinomycetes bacterium | reverse complement strand
GGCAATTACCGGCTTGAATGATTCATCCAAAGTGTAAACAAGTGGAATGCCAGTTGGGATGTTCAAACCTGCGATGTCAGCGTCACTAATTCCATCAAGAAGCTTAACCAATGCGCGAAGAGAATTGCCATGAGCAGCAACCATTACCGTCTTACCTGTTTTTAGATCAGGAACAATGTTGGATTCCCAATAGGGGAGCATGCGGGCAACCACATCAGCCAGACACTCAGTTGCTGGGCGTTCACCAGCGGGAATATTGGCGTAACGCGGGTCGTTAGTTTGGGCGAATTCGTCATCGGCAGCAATAGCAGGTGGTGGCACATCGTAGGAACGACGCCAAAGCATGAACTGCTCTTCACCGTACTCAGCCAATGTTTGCGCCTTATCTTTACCCTGTAGGGCGCCGTAGTGGCGTTCGTTTAGGCGCCAGGACCGAGTAACTGGAATCCAATGACGATCGGCAACATCAAGGGCTATGTTGGCCGTCTTGATTGCTCTGCGCAAAAGCGAAGTGTGTAAAACATCGGGCAATACGTCATTTTCTTTTAGCAATTCGCCTGCCCGCTTTGCCTCACCTAGACCCTTTTCGTTCAGGTCGACATCAACCCAACCAGTAAATAGGTTCTTCTCATTCCAGACACTTTCGCCGTGTCGGACCAAAATCAATGTGTAGTTAGTCATGTCTCAATTGTGCCTGATGTGTTTGCGAATGAACGCATGAGCCTGCCTGAATTCTCACCAAACTCTTTGTGCGGCCGAGAGTACAGCCTCGCGATAAACCTCAATAAGTTCATCGGCTGTCTTATCCCAACTAAATTGTGCAGCATGTGCGATTGCCCCACTGCTCAGTCGCATTCGGAGTTCATCATCCAGAACAACGCGCAAAATTTCCTTTGCCCAATCTTCGGGATTGTGCCCTTGAATAAGTAAGCCACTTTTGCCATGTGCAACAGCCGTAGGTAATCCACCCACATCGGCCGCAATAACCGGAGTTCCACAAGCCTGCGCCTCGATTGCTACGAGGCCAAAAGATTCACTGTAGGAAGGTACAACACATACTGTGGCTGCTTGAAACCACTTGACTAAGGTTGCTCGATTAGTGGGCGGTTCAAATCTAACCACTTCACGAATACCAAGTTCGTTCGCCAAATTAATTAAAGAGTCCGGTTCGGCAAGACCCGTTCCTGATGGACCGCCGCAAATTGCCACCACCAGTCGCTCTCGAATTTCAGGATGACTCTTTAATAATTGGGCGCTGGCTTTTAGAAGTATGTCAGGCGCCTTTAGCGGCTGAATGCGGCCGACAAAAAGCAGAACTATGGCGTTTGGTGAGATACCAAGTTCAGACCGCACTTTTTGCATGTCACCTGGTAGAAATTCGGCTAAATCAACGCCAGGATGAACAACCCGCACCCGAGTTGGATCCGCACCGTTCAGTTCTATCAATTCATCGGCTTCAGTTTGAGTGTTGGCTACGAGTCGATCGGCTGCACTGACAACTTGTTCTTCGCCAATTTCCCGGATTGCAGGTTCAGGCGTATCGGTTCCAGCTAACTGTAAATTCTTAACTCGAGCCATGGTGTGCATGGTATGGACTAAAGGCACATGCCAACGCTCTTGGGCGATCCAGCCGACTTGGCCTGAGAGCCAGTAGTGACTGTGAATGAGGTCGTAGAAACCTTCATGTTTTGCCGCTTCAGCTCGAAGAACTCCGGCAGTGACTGCACAAAGTTGGGCGGGCAACTCTTCTTTTCGTAGGCCTTCAAATGGTCCCGCCGGAATATGTCTAACCAAAACACCAGGAGCAAGTTCAGTTGCTTCACGATCATTGGTCCCGGTAGCCCTGGTAAAGATCTCAACTTCGATTCCCCGCTGGGCGATACATTTGGCTGTTTCTGCAATATAGACATTCATGCCACCTGCATCACCTGTGCCAGGTTGATGCAATGGCGATGTGTGGACAGAGAGAATCGCTATGCGATGCAGTCGGCCAGGTGTGTTATTCATGAATACTTACTCTGAGAAAGTCGGTCCGACCGCAATATGCGTGATGCGCTTGGCAACGGTTACCGCATGATCGCCAAAGCGTTCAAAGTAACGAGACAGTAGTGTCACATCGATTGCCGCTTCAACCCCATGTGCCCAAGTCGGAGCTAACACTGCAATGAAAAGTTCGCGGTGCAGACGATCAAGTACATCATCGTATTCGGCGATTTTGCTCGCTAAAGCAGGATCACCTGTGGCAATCACCTGACCAATTTCTTCAACAATATTGCTTGCCGCTTCTCCCATTTCAGCAAATGTCACGATTAATTCTTTTGGCACTGAAGGATTTGGGTATCGCAGCCGGACTTGCTTAGCAATGTGGACTGCGAGGTCTCCCATTCGCTCTAAAGAAGAAGCCATGCGGATTGCACCGATAACCATGCGTAAATCTCTTGCCATGGGTGCTTGTAATGTGCTGATTTTGAAGCAAAGACCCTCAACATCTGCATTCAAGCCATTTAGTTCGTCATCACCGGACATAACCTGCTCAGCCAAGGAAAGATCGTCATTTAAGAGTGCCTGAGTTGCTAGTGAAATGGCCGTGCCGACTAATTCCGACATTTTTACAAGTGTGTCGTTTACTTCTTGGAGGCGTCGAGCATTGTCATTGAGCATGTCGTCAGTCTAACCTTTTGTGTTGGCGCTGTTGGCATTACATTAACTCGGGATTTCATTAAGAAAACGCTCAACAAACTAAGGTGAAACATCACGGATACTAATTATGAATTATCCGTAAAGCGCGATTGACGCATTAGGTGCTGACACCAATTTGAATCTATTGTTAAAGGGTGGAACAAACCGCGTTCTTTCTACTTGGCACGGCATTGTTGTTGGTTACGGCAATAGCAATAAATCAAAATATGAAGTTAAAGAAAAATATCGAGCAAAGCAAGTTGGCTCCGCCAATTGATCGGGTAGCAGCGCTTCGCGAAATCCTAGATTTTCTCCCAGATGCCGCCGCCGTTGTTGATTCTCAGGACCATGTTTTAGCCAGTAGCTCTAATTGCGTTGCCATGGGACTGGTAGTTGCAGATCGACTTGGTCCAATTGAATTGCGCGCGCTGAATCGTGAAGTAAACCGATTGCATAAGTCTCTGAGTCGCGAGACCACGATAGGTCAATCGGCAAACGGACTTGGCGGCTGGGAAGCGCGGTTACAACTCTCACCGCTTGATGAAGAACTAAGTTTGCTAATTGCCCAAGACCTAAGTGAAGAACGTCGACTAAATGAAGTGCGCCGTGACTTTGTCGCCAATGTTTCTCATGAGCTAAAGACCCCAGTCGGCGCGCTTGCGTTATTGGCTGAAGCCGTACAGTCTGCAGATACCGACATGGATCAGGTGCGACACTTTGCATCCAGAATGCAAATAGAGGTCGCTCGCCTCATCGAAATGATTGCTGACCTCGTGGAACTTTCTAGAGTTCAAGGCGACACTGCCATGCGACATTCAGAGCCAGTTTCAGTGCACAACCTAGTATCTGCCGCAGTTGACGATGTAAGGGTTGTGGCGAGTGAACATCAAATTGAATTAACTGTGGCGGCTTCAATAGATGTGGGATCAATCTTTGGTGATGAACGTCAACTTGTCACAGCGATAAGAAATCTAATTTCCAATGCCATCAACTATTCGCCTAAGGGCACCAAAGTTGGTATTGGGGCACGTACCGTTGATGAATATATCGAAATTTCTGTTACCGATCAGGGTCCTGGAATCCCAGAAGCCGAATTGAGTCGAATTTTTGAACGTTTCTATCGAGTAGACCCAGCTCGAAGTCGCGATACTGGTGGCACTGGACTTGGTTTGGCTATTGTTAAACATGTTTGCGCTAATCATGGTGGCGACTGTTTTGTCTGGTCGAGTGTTGGCGAAGGCTCCACTTTTACCCTTAAATTTCCTGCATATTCAAATGGTTCTATAAGCCCAACGGAAGGATCACCGTCATGACACGAGTATTGATTATCGAAGATGAAGAGACTTATCGAGAGGTGCTTGAGTTTCACCTTCAACGTGAAGGATTTGAAGTATTCCTTGCCGCTGATGGCGCTGAGGGCATTAAGTTGTTTGATTCCCTGCGTCCAGATTTAGTTCTACTTGATTTAATGCTTCCACAAGTCTCTGGAACTGAAATATGTAAGTACATCAGAACAAAGTCAAAGACTCCCATCATTATGCTTACCGCCAAAGATTCTGAGATAGACAAGGTGGTGGGATTAGAACTCGGTGCGGATGACTATGTGACTAAACCATATTCAAAGAGTGAACTAATTGCCCGAATGCGTGCGGTATTGCGTCGCGGAACAGAGATGGAAGTTGCTGATACTGCGACACTTGAAGCCGGTGCTATTCGAATGGATGTAGAACATCATTCGGTCACGGTCAATGGCGAAAAGGTGGCTATCCCACTCAAGGAATTTGAACTCTTGGAATTACTTATGCGCAATGCTGGTCGGGTACTCACTCGCGGACAATTAATGGATCGCATTTGGGGCGCTAATTATGTTGGGGATGGCAAGACGCTAGATGTGCACATCAAAAGAATTAGATCAAAAATCGAAGCTGATCCAGCCAATCCAGTGATGCTAACAACGGTGCGTGGCCTCGGATACCGATTCGAAGCGAAGTAACTCTAAGGAAGCTCAACGTCCTGGTAGATGCCAGTATTTTTATTTACCAAGATCGGCAAAGTGGTAGCGGGGGCGTTTTCAAAGGTGAACGTTGTTTCAACGTAGGTGCCCGGAATCAATGACAAAGTTGTGCTCGCAAGGTAGATTTTTTCATCGGAACTAAGCCCCACACTCAAAGCCTGATTAGTTTCAATCGGCAGTGCTGAACCAATTTGCGACTCAAATTCCTGTGAATTAACGCTAGAGAGACTGTCCGCTTGATCGCCTTTGTTGTAGATGGAAACAAGGAGTGTTCCAGTCGATGGATCGCTGGGGTCAACCACGATTGTGGCATTGCGAATTTCAAGATCACCCACATTTTGGTTGGCGCCATTGCCTGATACCCGCTGATTTGTGCCAGGATTAAAGCCAATTCCACACCCGGTTAGGCCGAAAAGTGAAACGCAGACGATAGCGGTTCTAATTAGGTGCCTATTGGACATGTGAAAACTCCTTGATGGTTTCTTTTGTTTGACTAAAGCCTACTGTTTAGCGGATTAGTTGCTAAATGCGCGCAAGCATCAAGGTTTAGGTGCCATTTATTCAGAACGGGTAAAACCCATTCGATTATGGGTTTTTTTGGCTATTTTGCGTCACTAGTCGTGGTAAACTTGTAGTCCAAAGCAAGCAAAAGGATTTTATAAATGGCTTACAAAGTCGGCGAGACAGTCGTTTACCCACATCATGGGGCAGCGGAAATCATGGAAAAGACCAAAATCATGATCAAGGGCGTCTCGACTGAGTATTTGGTTCTTAGAGTCCACCAAAGTCAATTGACGGTAAAGGTGCCAGCGAGCAACCTCGATTTGGTAGGTGTCCGTGATGTCACCAGCCAAGAGGGTTTGGAGCGCGTATTCGGCGTACTACGCCAGGCGTATGTTGAAGATCCAGCCAACTGGTCCAGGCGATTCAAAGCTAATACCGAAAAGCTTTCCTCTGGAGATGTAATTAAGGTTGCTGAAGTTGTGCGTGACTTGTGGCGACGTTCACAAAAGAAGCCACTTTCAACTGGTGAAAAGAGTATGTTGGCTCGGGCGCGTACTCAGTTAGCCAGTGAAATTGCGCTAGCCGAACGCACCGATGAAGTTCGTGCCAACGAAATTCTTGACGAGGTTTTGGCCTCCTAATGACAAACGCCGCTGCTGGTCGGGTGGCGGCAATCATCCCAGCCGCCGGTTCGGGTGTTCGTCTTGGTACGCAAATACCTAAGGCCTTTGTCGAACTGGCAAACATGTCACTGTTGAAGAGATCTGCGATTGCCCTTGGACAATTAGTTGATGTAATTATTGTTGCGGCTCCCGAGGGTTACTTGGAAGATGCTGCAGATGAAATTGTCACAGTTGAAGTCGAGAAAATTGTCGTGGTCGGTGGCGATGATCGACAAAGTTCAGTCGCCGCTGCACTGCAGGCTATCCCAAGCGATGTGGACATTGTTTTAGTCCATGATGCGGCTCGACCGTTGGTTCCTTATCGAGTTATCGAAGATGTTGTGCTCGCCATTCGCGCTGGGGCAAAGGGTGTTGTGCCAGTTCTGCCAATTGCAGACACGATTAAACGAGTCGATTCTGCGGGTCGAATAATCGAAACGATTGATCGCGACTCATTACGTCGGGTACAAACTCCGCAGGGTTTTCAGCGTCAGGTATTAGACCAAGTTCATAGCGACCCTACCCACTCAGCAACTGATGATGCGGGGCTACTTGAGGCAGCGGGCTTTGTTGTCACGACAGTGGCAGGCGATGAACGCGCATTGAAGATCACAACAATGGATGATATCCAGCATGCCCTAAGTTTCTTGGAGGAGACACTGTGAGCAATCTACGAATTGGCACTGGCCTCGATGTGCATAAGTTGGCGGCCGGCCATCCAATGAACTTGGCATGCCTTGCTTGGCCAGATGAAGCTTCTGGTTTAGTAGGTCATTCAGATGGCGATGTTGCCGCACATGCTGCTTGCGATGCAATTCTTAGTGCTGCTGGTTTGGGCGATCTCGGTAGCGTCTTCGGTACTAGCGATCCAAAATGGGCTGGGGCAACTGGTAGTCAACTGCTAAGTGAGGTCGCTAAATTAGTTGCTGAACAAGGCGCACAAATAGTTAATGTGAGCGTGCAGATTATTGCCAATTTTCCTAACATAGGTTCTCGTCGCACCCAGGCCCAAGAGGCAATGTCCTTAGCCCTTGGGGGAGTAACGGTAAGTATTTCAGGTACGACTACTGATGGTCTTGGTTTAACTGGTCGTGGCGAAGGCGTGGCGTCGATAGCCACAGCGTTACTAGAACTCAACTCGAATCGGTAATCTTAGACTCGTGCGACTATTTGATACTGCGACTCGTGAAGTTCGCGACTTTATCCCATTGGTACCTGGACAGGTATCAATGTACGTTTGTGGCGCCACGGTCCAAGCCGCACCGCACGTTGGACACATCAGATCTGGGGTAGCTTTTGATGTGCTCTCTCGTTGGCTTCGACACAATGGGTTTGAAGTCACACTTGTACGCAATGTAACTGACATTGACGACAAGATAATGGCCAAGGGTGAAATTGAGAACCGACCCTGGTGGGCAGTTGCCGCTCATTATGAGCGTGAATTCCAAAATGCGTACACCATTCTGGGATGCACTCCGCCGACCATTGCGCCTCGGGCAACTGGGCATATAACTCAAATGATTTCTTTGATGCAAGATTTAATTGAACGCGGTCATGCTTATGCCGCGCAAGGCGATGTTTACTTTGATGTTCGTTCTTTTGCAGATTACGGAAAATTATCTGGTCAGCGCATTGATGAACTATTACCGGCTGGTGATGCTGGCTCCAGTAGTCCAAAGAAAGATCCACGCGATTTTGCATTATGGAAGTCGGCCAAACTAGGAGAACCATCTTGGCCAACGCCTTGGGGTGACGGTCGACCTGGTTGGCACATTGAATGTTCGGCAATGGCTAAAGCATATTTAGGTGACGCCTTTGATATTCATGGTGGTGGACTAGACCTAGTCTTCCCGCACCATGAAAATGAAGTGGCCCAGTCCAAAGCAGCAGGTCAGGCATTTGCAAATTTCTGGCTACACAATGCTTGGGTTACGACCTCAGGCGAAAAAATGAGTAAGTCACTGGGCAATTCCCTTTTAGTGACACAAGTCGTTCAACGCGTGCGACCTATCGAGTTGCGCTGGTACTTAGCTAGTGCACATTATCGGAGCAATCTAGAATTTTCTGATGCGGCACTGAGCGAATCTGCCGTGGCATTTGGTCGAATTGAAAACTTTGTCACCAGGGCAACCGAAGTACTAGGTGAAATTGAATTAAGCGACCTGCCAGTCGATTTCATCGATGCGATGAACGAAGATTTAAATGTCCCGTCGGCATTAGCAGTACTGCATGAGGTTGTGAGCGCCGGGAATTCCTTACTTGCCGATGGTGAGCATGGTGCAAAACTCATTACCGCATTGAGTCAAGTAAGAGGTATGTTGGATGTACTTGGGGTTGATCCGTTAAACCCGACATGGAACTCAAGTCAGAGCGATAGCCCACAAGCGGCCTTGGCTCTAGATGCTTTGGTACAAGGGCAAATTGTTGCTCGCGCTGAAGCCAAAGAACAGAAGGACTTCGCGAAGGCAGACGCTATTCGCGATCAATTGAGTGCTCTAGGCATCACACTGCAAGACAGTGCTGAGAGTGTTCGCTGGATATTGGAGAAGTAATGGCTGGCAATTCACAGCGTCGCGGGGCAATTAGAAACTCAAAAAAAGGACCAAGCGTAGGTTCAGGTGGACGTGGTAAGCAACGTCTTGAAGGTCGCGGACCAACTCCAAAAGCAATCGAGCGTGATAAGCACCCGGCAGCAAAGCGCAAGCGTCTAGCCGAGCGTTCGGCAGAAAAGCGCGGTTCAACTCGCACTAGCCGTCCCCGTGATCGCGATGGCATCGAATGGGTAGCCGGGCGCAACTCAGTACTCGAAGCCCTACGCGCCAACATTCCAACTTCTGCTTTTTACATGCAGCAGTATCTTGACGGCGATGATCGAGTCAAAGAAATTATTCAGATTGCACACGATCGAGGCTTGCCATTTCTTGAGTCACCGCGTGGCGAACTGGATCGAATGACTGATGGGGCTGTTCATCAGGGTGTCGCTCTGCGTATTCCGCCATACAGCTACCTAGAACCCGAAGACATCATTAACGATGCCTTTGATGCCAATGCTGTGCCTTTTATTGTGGCACTCGATGGTGTGACTGATCCGCGAAATCTCGGCGCTGTTATTCGTTCCTCAGCAGCCTTTGGCGTTGATGGCGTAGTTGTGCCAGAGCGCCGTTCTGCGGGAATGACTGCCTCTGCTTGGAAAACTTCTGCTGGCGCAGCAACCCGTGTGCCAGTTGCCAGAGCAATAAACCTCACTCGCGCTTTGGTTGCATACAAAAAAGCTGGCTGCACAATCATTGGTTTAGATTCTGATGGTGAAGTCGAGTTGGGTAGCCTGAATCCAAAGATCGCAAAGGGTCCAGTCGTGTTGGTTGTTGGCGGCGAAGCCACAGGCATGTCACGTCTAGTGCGCGACACCTGCGACATTGTGGTTTCAATCCAGATGTATGACGATACGGAATCGCTAAATGCCGGCGTAGCTGCTGGTGTCGCTCTTTATCAAATCGCCAAACTTAGGGATTAATGTCCGTGCTCGATGTCTGGAGCGCCCTGTGGGAAAGCCAGACTTAATGACGTCGTGTCATCGGCGGTTTCTTGTTCCACCGCACCGATGATGGCCTGCTCTTCGGGCTTGTTAACCAAGATATTTTCTATGTAGTCTTTTGCCGCAACTCGACGACCGACATCTTTGCCAGCGGTTTCCGATAAATACCAACGATGCTGCAGTACCTCATGAAAAATCTCTGCTGGTTCTAGCCGAGCACGCATAGATTTTGGAACAAGGGCCAGGACCGGCTCAAATGCTTCGGTGACCCACTTGTGGGCGGCAAATTCTTCATCTGCAATGTCCATATTTTCGTGAATTCGAAATTGATCTAAATCGTTGAGTAGGCGCCTGGCCTGATTTTCTTCAACATCCAAACCAGTTAGTCTTAAAAGTCTGCGAGTGTGATGCCCGGCATCGACAACCTTTGGTGTCATCACAATGCGGTACTCGTCACCGCTGGGATGCTTTGAAGAAGTCGATTCCATTTCAGCGATGTCGAAACCCATTTC
>CAIVPQ010000022.1 GCA_903907835.1 uncultured Actinomycetes bacterium | reverse complement strand
CGCACAAGCCGACCATCGAGACGATGGCGTATCGCTGGCGGGAAATCGTCGCGAACCTCGGCCGCTTCAGCCGAGGTGAAGCCCGAGATCATCGTTGCTGGCAAGCCCTGCGCGAGATCGATGTTGATGACCTTGCGTTCACTTCATCCTGACTTGGTAGTTTCTGCAGGTTTCATGCGGATTCTTGATCCGAAAATTGTTGACGAATTCGAAGGCAAGTTGATTAATACTCACCCCGCTTTATCGCCCGAATTTCCAGGGGCACACGCTGTGCGCGATGCATTGGCTGCGGGTGTGACAGTAACTGGTACGACAGTGCACTTTGTTGATGCAGGCGTTGACACCGGCGCGATCATCGATCAAGTTAGCGTCGAAATTTTGCCTGATGACACCCAAGCTTCACTTCACGAGCGCATCAAAGTTCAAGAAAGAAAATTGCTCGTTGAAACTGTAGAAAAAATTATCAGCAACAAAATCAAATATGAAAATGGAAGTGTGATTACCCAATGAGCGAACTGCGCAAAATCAAACGAGCGCTTATCAGCGTTTATGACAAAACTGGTCTTGATGATTTAGCCCGAGAATTAAACGATGCTGGCGTCGCGATTGTTTCTACGGGAAGCACTGCTGCCCAGATTGCAGCCTTGGGCATCCCAGTTACCGCTGTTCAGGATGTAACAGGTTTTGCTGAATGCCTCGATGGTCGAGTAAAGACTCTGCACCCAGGAATTCATGCGGGGCTCCTTGCTGATTTACGTCAAGTTACTCACCAACAACAATTGCAAGAACTCGGCATCGAAGCATTCGAACTTGTCATCGTTAATCTCTACCCGTTCACTCAGACTGTTGCTTCAGGTGCGTCATGGGACGAATGTATTGAGCAGATCGACATCGGCGGTCCGGCAATGGTTCGTGGCAGCGCAAAGAATCATGCGAATGTGGCAATTGTCGTTAACCCAGATTCCTATGGCGATGTTCTGGATGCAGTTAAAGGCGATGGCTTTACGCTGGCAGCGCGCACGCGCCTTGCGACCGAAGCCTTCCGCCACGTGGCAACTTACGACATGGCTGTGGCTAATTGGCTGAGCAGCCAGCTAGAAGATTCATTCCCAGAATGGGTTGGCAATGCTTGGCATCGCACCAACATTTTGCGCTACGGCGAAAACCCACATCAAAGCGCCGCGCTTTACACCTCAGTAAGCGGTGCTGCTGGGTTAGCGCAAGCAACTCAACTGCACGGAAAAGAGATGTCTTACAACAACTATGTTGATGCTGATGCGGCACGCAGGTCTGCATATGATTTCGCGCAACCAGCCGTTGCCATCATCAAGCATGCAAACCCTTGTGGTATTGCAGTCGGGGAAACAATTGACGAGGCTTACGCACGTGCGCATGCCACCGATCCAGTTTCGGCATTTGGTGGAGTCATCGCGACTAATCGCCCGGTCACCGCGGCGATGGCAATTCAAGTTGCAGATGTATTCACCGAGGTGATTGTTGCCCCAGGTTTTGATGATGATGCGTTAGAAATTCTGACCCGCAAAGCCAACATCCGCTTGCTTGTTGCCGAACCAGTTGATCCAACACCAGAAGCCGAAATACGCCCAATTTCCGGCGGACTTTTAATCCAAACTCAAGAT
>CAIVPQ010000021.1 GCA_903907835.1 uncultured Actinomycetes bacterium | reverse complement strand
CAATTCCGTGGGCATTAAACGGGAAAAATATTGCCAAAAAGAACAGAGAGGATCTGGCCGATATGGGCAACTTGCTTGATAGAGTCACCCAAGGACTAAGAGATGGACAAACAAACGGTCTACTTATCGGACCAGTCTCATCCAGCATAATTTCTGAAATAATTCTAACAAGAGTTGATGCAGAACTATGTAACAAAGGATACAATGGTATTCGTAGAAACATAGATGATTATGAGTATTTCGCACGTGACAATCATGATGCTCAAAATTTTCTCCACGAATTAGGTATGTCGCTTAGAGAATTTGAGTTAACCATTAATGACAAGAAGACCAATATTTCAAAATTACCAAAGCCAATGGATGATGCATGGATTCGCCGAATCCGCCGAATTCGTTTGCCAAAAAAGAATTCGTTATGCTATTCATCAATCAAAGTATTGCTTGATTGGTCTGTTGAAATATCCGCGAAGATCAAAAAATCTTCACCCATTTATTACGCATTTAAGATTATAGGAGATAAACGACTTAATGAAAGAGCTAAAAAAATGACGGTACAACATTGCATGAACCTAAGTATGTCTATTCCTTATCTTGTTCCAGCAATTGACGAATATATTTTTGAAAAACACACATTTGTTGGCATTAAAGATAAGATTGAGTCTTATGCAAAGAGTCTTCTCGATATTGGCATGCAAAGATTATACACCGACACAATAGCTTACAGTATTTATTTTGCTTGTCGTTATCAATTTTCACTACATCTCACGAGTGAAGAAATCGGCACGCTCCTTCAAATCAATGACTGCATTTGCTTAGTTCTTCTTCATGAATATGCTATACAGCATAACAATCAGAATCTAATAAAAACATTAAAATCTCATGCCGACACATTGAAAATCATGGAAAGAAGAGACATGGACAGATATTGGCTATTTGTTTATCAACTGTTTTCGGAACAGGAACTCATAGATTCTGATCAGTCGTTTCTAGCTGTCTTAAAATCGAAGAGTTTCCAGTTTGTACACTTTCATCCTTTGCCTTCCTCTTCCAAGACTGCATCAGATGCAATCTCTGAAACATCCGAAGATGAAGCTATCTATTTTTAGCGAGGGATAGGGTGGGTTGAAACCCAGCTTCCCCAGTTCGAGTAGTCTGGTGCATTTGATGATCTGCCGTCCATAAGTGGGCCGATATCAATAGACAAAGAAATATAACGGATACATCCGTTAGCCATTAAAAGTAGGGTGTGTCCTGTTCACAATGAATACAAAAGCGATGACGAGACTCCATCAAAATGCCGCCAAGATCAAGCCCCATTAAGTCGCGAAACATCACGGCCAACCAGATCAAGCTGGAGCGGATTGACCAGTTGCATCGCACAATTCGTGCTGTGTTATACGTCTTCGGCTTCTGTTTTTGCTTCTGGGTGTTGAATCAGTCGCTGGTGAAGTTACTGGCCGATTCGCCCGAAGCGATTGTCTATAAGGCCATTGCCGCCGTTGTCGCGTCGCTGGTGGTCCCCTCGGCCTTTTACTACTTCGCCGTACGTGTTAGAATCAAATACGTGACCTCGGAGAAGTTTAGCCGGACGGCCAAACTGGAAGCGGAACTGGACTGTAAACGAACCAGCAGCCAGATGAGCGAAGACGGTACCCAAATCAGAAAGGGCGGGGAATCATGATCGAATGGAACCTGATTTTTGCCTGCTTCGCGATTTCGAGCCTGAGCACCTACCTGTTCTGGTGCTGGTTTCGCGTCTGGTATCTGCGTCAGCGGCTTTTTATGATCCGCGACGAGCTTTGGGACACCATGCGGGCCGAGGGTCTGCTGGACGACCCGGAACATCGGGAATTTCGCGAAGCCATCAATGCCCTGATTCGCGTCGCGTCATCGCTGAATCTGGTCTCATCGCTTTATCTGCTGCTTTCCAAAGAGAAAGACTTAAAGGCAATGGGGCACTCCAGCGAAAACAAAGCGATACTGAATGCCCGCCGCGACGTTTTTCTCCTGTGTGCCAAATATCTTCTCCTGGAAAGCATTCCGGGACTGTTGATCACGTTCGGCCTGATTCTTTTTGGCATCTGGCAGCTTGCGTTTGAGAAGATCCAGAACACGCTGGAAACCTTGTTCGACAGCGCGAAATTCAGGAACTTGCAAGAGGCCGGGTTTCAATAAAACAGCCGTGTAGGGTGGGTTGCAACCGACCTTTTTCGCACGTTCAGGTGGCTGATGCATGTTCTGTCTTCGTCGGATGCAGCAAAGAGCCTGTTCAGCCTCTTCGGCCTACCGGTACAGAATTACAAAATCTTGGCCATCATTTGATCAGGCGGATTTAAACCGATGTTTCTGGTGAGGTTAACTTGCGATTTTGGTTTTTTGATGCGTTTGGTTGTACCGGGGGGCCAGCTAAGCCTTTTTTAATGGCTTGTTTTTTGTTTAATGCGGGTGGGCTTCACCCCACTCTACGGAACTGGAGCGAACTTGTCCGCAAGCTGTTTCGTGCGAAAAACGATCGTCGT
>CAIVPQ010000020.1 GCA_903907835.1 uncultured Actinomycetes bacterium | reverse complement strand
GCCGGCAGTAACAAGTGCCAGTAGGGCACTGGCAATTGCACCAAGGGCGAATCCAAAGAGAGTGAAACGCAATCCAGTGAATTTAGTACTGGTTAAAACTAGAACGCAAACTGTCGCAACTACAACCGAACCCAAAATTGAGAAGAGCATTTGGTCACGAGCCGAAGATACTAGTAAGCCAAGAGCGCCGCCGAGAGCCGCTGAACTGGAGATTCCCACAAGCGAGCTATCAACGATGGGATTAGCGAAAGTGGACTGCAAGACTGCGCCAGCGATTGCAAGGCTGGCCCCACAGATGCCGGCTGCCAGAATACGAGGTAGTCGCACATCCCAAATAACCGAATGGGAAAACTCAAATCCTGATCTATTAGTTAGACCGCCAAATAGTTCGGCTAAACCGAACCCTGCTGCTCCAAAATAGAGTGCGAGCACCATACTGATCAGCAAAATTGCACTCAGAGAGCCAAAGAGTTTTTTTCTCATGATGTTCTCATCTGGCTGAACGCAGCTGTGAGCCGTTCAATTATGTTTTTTGTGTCGGCACCAAAGGCAAGGAGCAATCCATCATCGACAGCAACAACTTGCTTGTACTTTCCGGCTGGGGTTTGCGCCACACCTGGAAGTTGTAAAAGGCCTTGCAGCCCGCCCACTGAGGCCAGGCCCTTGGTCATTACCAAAAGAACATCAGGTGCAGATTTGGAGAGAGCCTCAGGGGTTAACGGAGTGAAAGCCCCCAGACCAGCGGATGCTCCTACATCGTTGGCGCCGGCCGCCCGAATCATGGCATCAGCACCCGAGCCTTTCCCGCCGAGTAAATAAATTGAAGATGTTCCACGCAAATATAGAAAAGCCACTTTCAATTGAGTAAGTGGTTGGTCCTGGATTAGTAGTTCTCTATTCAATTTATTTGCCTGAGCAGGCACGCCAAGGGCATTTGCGATCTGCGTGATCCTCGGAGCAATATCACTAATCTTCCAGGCAGATTGAATTTGAATAATTTGAACTCCCGCCTTTGAAATGGCCGAAAGTGATTCGCTTGGCCCAGTTTGCTCATCGATAATTAAAAGCGTTGGTTTCTGCGCTAAAACCTTTTCAACAGATAGCGCATGAGCATCAGTAACGGCTGCCACATTATTTACGGCCGGGGAATCACTGGCGATGTCACGCCCCACAAGATTGGCTCCTAACCCAAGGGCTACTACAATTTCAGCCGCACCAGAGGCCACCGAAACTATGCGACTTGGGTCTTTCACAACTGTCTTTTCGCCATTCATGTTGGTTGCTGATCCGCCAACTACCGTTTCTGCGGCAGGAAGCAAAGTTGCTGAAATTTGTTTCGATGTAATAAAAATCGCGTCTGTGCGCTGTGACTCGATAACCGAATTTGAACCTGAGCAGGCTGCGAGAGAAAGAATCGCCAATAATGCGGCAAGTCGAGCTGTTTTAGTCACGTAATTGACCCTAGTCGGCTTGAGTTTACTTGCCGACATTGTGTCGAATACTTTGCTGACACTGTGTCAAAACCCAAAATCGAATTTGCGCCAAAATTCAACTATGCGCAATCGAGTATTTCTCTTTCTGTTTAGCGTTTTGCTAATCGTGATTCCGCAATCGCACGCGCAGGCTCAATTGCAAGGCGTGCCACTTTTGGTTCATGGAAAAGATGGGCAAACGCTCACAGCATCAAAAACCAAAAATCTTTCTGCAAAAGGAAATTGGATAACTGTCTCTGGAAATAACTACGATGAGCGCGTCGGTATTTATGTCACTATGTGCATCAAACCTAAAGCTGGAAAAATACCCACTCCCTGTGGCGGTGGCGTTAATAAGACTGGGTCATCGGCAAGTTCAGTATGGGTTTCGTCGAATCCACCCGCATATGGAGTGGGAACAGCAAAACCTTTCGGGATTGGCGGCGCCTTCAAGGTCAGGCTTTTCCTTGGTCCTCGCATTGGGAAGTTTGACTGCCGAAAGACCAAGTGCGTCATTGTCACCCGCGCTGATCATTTGCAGACAAGTAATCGTTCAGCAGATCTTTTTATTCCAGTCACTTTTGTCCGATAAATCAACGCACCAATGAACAAGAAAAGGAACATTATGAAATCAAAATTCATTCGTTCAATCGCAACTGTTGCCACTAGCATTTTGGTTAGTGCCGTGTTGCTGCCGCCTGGCGCCAATGCAACGACTAAATCCGCTTCGTTGGACATGACTTCCATGACAATGCCGGTTATATCTACTGTTCAGTCTGGCGATGTAATCTCGTTGAAAATATCAGGACTGGGAAGTCAAGGTGTTTATGTTTCTGTCTGTCGAGGTGATGTCACATCAGCGACCAAATCAACGCTATGTGATCCTGACCAAAGCCACATGGCTTGGATTACTGCTAACGGGGGACAAGGCAGTGCAAGTGGGGCTTCCGGTGGAAACATCACTGTTGCGACTACTTTCTCAACGGTCAATTGCTTAGTTGATTCCTGTTCGCTTTACGTCCGCGGTGATCACAACAACACGACTGCTTACCAATTGACTCGTAAGATTCCCTTGTCTTTTAAGGTCGGCGGCGGAGTGAGATTCGCTGATTCAGTTACTGGAACAGCGGGCGGCATGACTATGACTCCAAATGTTCCACATAATTTAACTTATGCAACGCCAATTCGATTCTCGCTTAAGTCAACATCTGGTTTAAGAATCACGTTGTCATCCTTAACTCCAGATTGTTCAGTTAATGGAACAGTTGTGACAGCTCTGGCTGGAAATACTGTTTGTGCGATTGCTGCGACAACTCTTGGGAACACTAGGTACAGTCCACTGAGCGTCAATTTCCCTTTCTACACTTTTGCAAAAGCTCAAACAATTGGTATCAAATGGCCAGTTAGAACTTCAGTAAAAGTTGGTCAGAGTCTTGTTGTTCGAGTAGTAACAAGCAATGTTAAGCAAGCAGTCACAGTCGCTAGTAGCACTCCAACAATCTGCTCTGTCACAACAGCCTCTGATAAATGGACAGTAAAGATGCTTCGTGCGGGTAGTTGTGCATTGAGTGCTGCTGCTTCTGCCGATGCAACATCATCTGCGCGTTGGAATAGTGTGCAAATAGGCAAAGACTATTTAGTAGTTTCCTAAACGGTAAAAGCGCTTAATCCATTAAGGATAAACTTTTTGGCGGTGGCGATTTCAGACGTGAGATCGCCACCGCTTGTAATTCTTCGCACAGCAACATCTACGACGCCTGAGATTTGCATTGCAACCACTCGAGCGTCCTGCACTCCCAATTCAACTAATGAATCTGATAGTGGCAAAGTCATCTCGCGGTGTAGTTGTAACATCTGAGCTCTGCGGGTCGGCGGCAGGTTAACTGTGGCCGCGCTCTTTAGAAATTCATGGCGCCCATCATTGACGTATTCAAGTGATGCCTGCATCCAAGCTATGACTGCTTCAGTGGGGCTGTTCGCCGCTTTGACTCTGGTTTTGAGCAATTCATTCATCTCGAATAACTCATCTAAAAGTACATCGGCAATTAAGTCAGCGCTTGAATCAAAGTATGCATAAACACTCGTGCGAGACATTCCGGTTCGTTTGGCAATCTCGCCGAAAGTTACATTCTGCAAACCGGATTCACGCGCAATTAAGTTTGCTGCGCTCAGAATCTCCGATTGACGAAGATCTCTATTCTCAGCGACCGTGGCTGCAGCAATTTTGGGCACACCACATTCTTGCATGATGTGTTAGAAGTGGCTATTTGAAAGGGTTGTTGGTTTGCTCACAAAAGGCAAGACTTTGACCAGTAATTGCAAAGCAAAGGCCTAATTCTGCGCGACAATCTTCAGTGCACTTTCATGAAGTAGACGATTTGTGCTCAAGGCATTCCCAGCCACCAGCAGATCTTTGCCATTGAAGCCAGTTACTTTGCCACCTGCCTCGGTGACAATCGCGGCAAAAGCCACCATATCCCAGGCATTTAGTTCAGGCTCGGCTGCGATATCCACGGCGCCCTCGGCGACTAGCAGGTGCGACCAAAAGTCACCGAATGCTCGGCTTCGCCATGTTTGTTTTTGCAAGGCGCTTAAGGCCTCGGGAACCCAGCCGATTGAATCAGAGTAAGAAAATGAGGCATCTTGCAAGTTGGAAATAGCGGATACAGAAATCTGACGGCTAGTGCCATCTACATCTTTGGTGAACGCACCATTGCCACTTTGTGCCCACCAGCGTCTTGCCATTGCAGGTGCTGAAACAAATCCCAATATCGGCACTTCATCTTGGAGCAAGCCAATTAAAGTTGCCCACACTGGCACGCCGCGCACGTAATTCTTAGTTGCATCGATTGGATCTATCACCCAGGTGCGATTGGATTTGGCCTGAATAGAGGCAAATTCCTCGCCCACTATCCCATCGTCAGGTCGCTTTTCCTGCAAGATCTTTCTAATGGCCTGCTCAACCGCTTTGTCTGCCTCGGTAACTGGAGTTAGATCCGGCTTAGTTTCCACGCGCAACGAAATGGAACGATAACTTGCAACAGTTATGGCATCTGCAAGGTCAGCAAGTTCCCTGGCTAATTCCAAATCAGTGGTCATATGAATACGCTACTGCCTTAGAGTTGCAGTAAGCGAACGAGCACAGAGAGACACCAGAAAATGTTTGGTAAAAAAAAGGATGTGCAAGGTCAAGTAACAGCTATAAATGATGTTGCAAAAGATCTAGAAAAGAATCCATCCAAGATTGAAGAGATTCTTGATGCCCTGCCGCGAAAGTTGAGCGAAACAACAGGCAAGATTCCCTTTGCCGAGCAATTCCTCGCTGTCTTTTATGCCGTTAAAGACCCAAAAACACCAATCAAAGCTAAAGCCATGTTGGCAGCGGCTTTGGCTTACTTTATTGTCCCCACTGATCTAATT
>CAIVPQ010000019.1 GCA_903907835.1 uncultured Actinomycetes bacterium | reverse complement strand
GTTCAGCACTTGGTGCAAATCACTTGGCTGCACTTGCATTTATGAACACCCAAATTGGTGGCGCAGCTGCATTAATTGGCTGGCTTATCATCGAAAAATTGCGTGATGGTCGCCCAACTAGTTTGGGTGCGGCATCTGGCGCGGTAGCGGGACTTGTTGCTCTCACTCCATCTTGCGCTTATGTAACTCCAGCAGCAGCGGTAGCCATTGGTCTACTAGCGGGTGTTCTTTGCTCACTAGCGATTGGGCTGAAGTATCGCTTCAACTATGACGACAGTTTAGATGTCGTCGGATTGCACATGGTTGGCGGAATTATTGGAACATTGGCCATTGGTTTATTTGGCGCAAATTCTGTTAACCCTGCTGGAGTGGATGGTTTATTCAACGGTGGAGGATTTGGGCTGCTAAAAATTCAAGCGCTTGGCGTGGTAAGTGTTTGGGTTTATTCATTTGTGGTGACTTTGGCAATTGGATACGCCATTCATAAAACGATCGGTTTACGAATCACACGCGATGAAGAAATTGAGGGCGTAGATTTAACTGAGCACGCTGAAACTGCTTATGAATTTGATGGTCGCGGCGGAGGTGGCGGCGGAATAGGTTCCAAAGTTACTGGCTCACACAAGGAAGAGGGAAATTACTAATGAAACTAATAACAGCGATTGTAAAACCATTCAAACTTGAAGCGGTTAAAGAGGCGTTACTTGCCTTGGGTATCGAAGGTATGACTGTTTCTGAGGCATCAGGCTATGGTCGTCAGCGTGGTCATACTGAGGTTTACCGTGGAGCCGAGTACACAGTTGATCTTGTTCCCAAGGTGCGACTTGAAGTCCTGGTCGATGATACAAATGCAGATTCTGTAGTGGATGCAATTGTTACAGCTGCTCACACTGGAAAAATCGGTGATGGCAAGGTCTGGGTTATGCCCGTTGATTCTGTGACTCGAGTACGCACTGGCGAAAAGGGATCAGACGCAATTTAGCAATTTAGACCGCGCAATACGCCTGTAACATTTCCAGCGCATTGTTCACAATCGCGTTACTTTTGACGCAATCTTTGGCAACATCTCCACGCCAGAGTTGCTCTATCGACAATCAGTCGACCAGTAGTAACCGACATTCGGACAAATCGACCTTGGCTTCAAGGAAGATCCCGACTGAACAGTGGAGTATCTAAATGAATACAGGAGATACCGCGTGGGTTCTCGCCGCAACAGCATTAGTGCTGTTGATGACGCCAGGTTTGGCGTTCTTTTACGGTGGCATGACTCGCGCTAAGAGCACGCTCAACATGATGATGATGTCCTTTGTCACCATCGGAATAGTCAGCATCCTTTGGGTAATTTATGGTTACTCATTTGCATTTGGAGATAGTGGCAGCCAGTGGATTGGAAAGATTGATTTTTCACACTTCGGCTCACTAGCTTCTGCCGACATCGGCGGCGCAGTAGTCAACAATGGTATGGCTTACACCATTCCAGTTTTGGTCTTCGCTGCCTTCCAGTTGATGTTCGCCGTTATCACCCCAGCCTTGATCAGCGGTTCTATCGCTGATCGCACAAAGTTCATCACTTGGACAATCTTCGTAGCAATTTGGGTTACCGTCGTGTACTTCCCAGTCGCTCACTGGGTATTTGACTTTGGTAGCAAAGATGCAACCGGCGCTGGCTGGCTTGCTGCTAGCGGTGTACAAGACTTCGCCGGTGGTACAGCTGTTCACATCAACGCTGGTGCCGCTGGTCTTGCTCTCGCCTTTGTTCTTGGTAAGCGTGTCGGTTGGCGCAAGGATCCAATGCGTCCGCACAACTTGCCACTAGTTCTTATCGGTGCTGGTCTTCTTTGGTTCGGTTGGTTCGGTTTCAACGCAGGCTCAGCACTTGGTGCAAACGGCCTTGCCGGTCTTGCCTTCATGAATACTCAGGTTGCAACTGCTGGTGCAGTTATTGGCTGGCTCATCATTGAGAAAATTCGCGATGGTCACGCAACAAGCCTTGGTGCCGCATCCGGCGCTGTCGCTGGTCTTGTAGCAATCACCCCAGGTTGTGTATTCGTTGCTCCTTGGGCAGCTGTCGTAATCGGACTTATCGCTGGTGCAGCGTGTGCAATGGCCGTTGGCCTGAAGTACCGCTTCGGTTTCGATGACAGCTTGGATGTTGTTGGTGTTCACCTTGTCGGTGGCATCGTCGGTTGCCTTGCGATTGGTGTGTTCGGTTCAGTTGCAGTTAGCGGTCTTGGCAAGAATGGCCTGCTATACGGCGGTGGAACTGAGTTGCTACTAATCCAGGCTAAGAGCGTTGTCGCAGTGCTTGCCTACTCGTTCATCATCACTTTTGTTCTCGGATTCATCCTCGACAAGACCATCGGTTTCCGACTCAGCAAGGATGAAGAAATCGAAGGCATTGACCTCAGCGAGCACGCAGAAACTGCATACGAATTCGAAACTCGCGGTGGTAGCGGCCTTGGCGCTGTGCTGTCAGCCGCTAACGCCACGGAAGGGGCAAAAGCATGAAACTCATCACAGCAATTGTGAAGCCATTCAAGCTAGAAGAAGTTAAATCAGCACTTGAGGCTCGCGGAGTACACGGTATGACTGTGTCCGAGGCCTCAGGTTACGGTCGCCAACGTGGTCACACTGAGGTTTACCGTGGCGCTGAATACACCGTCGATCTAGTGCCCAAGGTACGCATCGAAGTTCTTGTCGAAGATGCAGACGCTGATTCAGTTGTAGAAACTGTTGTAGCAGCGGCTCAGACTGGCAAGATTGGCGATGGCAAAGTGTGGGTAGTCCCAGTTGATTCCATAACCCGTGTTCGCACAGGCGAAAAGGGCTCCGAAGCTATCTAACGTCAGACATGTGGCGCTCGGGATCAATCCTGGGCGCCACATGCATTTGCAAGAAAAGCCAGACATAATCTAAAGAACCAACCGAGATGAGATCACCTGATGGAATTTGCGCAAGCACGTGCTGAGTTACTCGCACAAGTGGACGCGCCATCTCTGGCCAATCGTCAAGCATTAGCAGCTCTCACTGATACATGGGTCAAAGAACTAGCAGATCTCGCTGGTGTTGAAACAGTTGGGGGTGCCCTAATAGCGGTGGGAGGTTATGGGCGTTGCGAGCTTTCACCTGGTAGTGACTTGGATTTGATGCTCGTGGTGAGCCCAACTGCGCCAGCCGAACGTGTTATGGATGTCGCCAACAAACTTTGGTATCCAATTTGGGATGCCGGCTTAAAGCTCGACCATTCCGTTCGTACTGTTGCCGAAGCCCGAAACATGGCTGCTTCTGATTTGAAAGTTGTACTCGGCTTGATCGATGCTCGCACAATCTACGGCGACACTAAATTACGCGAGCAATTCATGGATTCTGTTTTGGGGGACTGGCGAGCACTTGGCGCCAAACGCCTGATGGAATTACAGGCATATGTTCGAGAACGTACCGAGCGTTATGGCGAGTTAGCCCACATGCTTGAGCCTGATTTGAAAGAGTCATATGGTGGGCTTCGAGATTTGTCTATTCTCCGGGCGATTGCCGCATCCCAAGTCACTGAGGTGGATTTGCAATCGCTTAACGCCGCGAATGAATTTTTATTAAATGTTCGCGATGCTTTGCACCTAGTTTCTGGTCGTGCATCTGATCGATTGATGTTGCAAGAACAGCAACCAGTCGCCGAACTATTGGGTTTGCAGTCAGATGATGAGTTGCTTCGTGCAGTTTGTTCGGCGGGACGCACAATTGCATATGTATCAGAACTAACTTGGCATCGGGTCAAGCGCAAGGCTGCTGCTTCGCCACGATCCTTATGGACTCGCAAAACACTTGCTCCGGCGCTGGCTGACCAGACCCCAATTGCTGAGGGTGTTTATATCCAAGATGGCGAGGCCACTTTAACTGATGATGCTCGCCCCAGTGAGGACCCGGTTCTTATGCTTCGGGCAGCTGCCGCTGCGGCACAAAGTGGTGTGCGTTTATCTCCGGACGCGGTTGAGGTTTTGGCAAGAGAATGTCCGCCAATGCCTGTGCCTTGGCCTCGGGCAGCCAGGGAGGCTTTTGTCTCTTTACTCGGCGCAGGTCGGCTTGCTATTCCAATTTGGGAAGCACTGGACCAACAAGATGTCATAACAAAACTGATTCCCGAATGGGAAGTTGTTCGTTCTGCACCACAACACAACGCGGTTCACGTGTTTACTGTGGATCGACACTTGGTCGAAACAGCGGTCAACGCCTCGAACATGACGCGACGTGTTTCGCGTCCAGACTTACTGCTTGTTGGTTCGTTATTTCATGACATAGGTAAGGGACATGTTGGCGACCATTCAATTGTTGGGGCAGAGATTGTTGGCGAACTTGCACCAAGACTTGGCTTTGACGCCGATGATGTCAAAGTGCTGATGAAGATGGTTGAACATCACTTATTGCTCCCCGAGATGGCAACTCGTCGCGACCTTGATGATCCGGCAACTATTTCTCAAGTCGCTGAACTTGTCGGAGATCAAGAAACTCTCGAATTGCTTCATGCACTTAGCGAAAGTGACTCGCGGGCAACTGGTCCGGCAGTGAGTTCTGAATGGCGAATGTCTTTAATCAGCGATTTGGTCCGGCGGGTTCACACGGTGTTGCTAGGTAACCCAATTCCAGAACCGCCCGAGTTAAGTCAGGAACAACAAGCACTTGCAAATGGTGACGGAATCCAGCTCATTATTGATTCCACGTCAACTTTGCCGATGGTTACAGTTGCCGCCCCCGATAGCGTCGGACTTCTTGCGATGACCGCGGGTGTACTCGCCGTGAACCGACTTAGCGTTCGAACTGCAACAACCCAAACAATTGGACAACGTGCGGTAAGTGTCTGGGGAGTGACCCCGAAGTTCGGTGACATGCCTTTGGTGAGTGATCTTGAATCCGATCTGCGAGCCGCACTTGCTGGAACACTGGATGTCGCAAGTCGCTTGGATCGTCGCCGTATTGACCAGCTTGGTGCAGACTTCACTCCGCCTGAGCCGATTGTCACAATAATTGAAGACGCTTCGGCACGAGCCACCGTAATCGAATTGCGAGCCCATGACATGCCCGGACTACTTCACATTGTGACAAATGCGATCTCTAAAGCTGGCGCAGATATCATTGCGGCCCGGGTAGCGACTTTGGGCTCTGAGGCAATTGACGTTTTCTATGTGGTTGAAAGCGGCGATGAGAGCGGTCAACATCTTTCGACTCAACGTGCACATGATGTTCAAAATGCGATACTCTCCAGCATTTCTTAGGCGCAACGAGCGCAGCGCTGATAGCGAACCGACAAGCAAAGATAGACTTTAGGAATGTTTGCATCCCTTTCTGACCGTTTGACGGCAACCTTTAAACAGTTGCGTGGAAAAGGGCGTCTCAGTGAGGACGATATCGATGAGACAGTTCGCGAAATACGAATTGCGCTCCTGGATGCCGATGTCGCGCTCGCTGTTGTTCGAGAATTTTGTGCGCGGGTAAAGCAAAGAGCCATTGGTTCTGAAGTATCTGGCTCGCTAAACCCAGCTCAGCAAATAATCAAGATTGTCAACGAAGAACTTGTCACAATCTTGGGTGGACAAACCCGTCGCATTCGTCTGGCAAAAAAGCCACCAACAGTAATTTTGCTTGCTGGCCTTCAGGGCGCGGGTAAAACAACCCTCGCAGGCAAGTTGGCTGTACATCTGCGATCTCAAGGTCATCAGCCGATTTTGGTTGCCGCAGACCTTCAGCGACCAAACGCGGTGGATCAACTAAAAGTAGTTGGTGAACAGGCGGCAACTCCAGTATTCGCGCCAGAACCAGGCAATGGCGTAGGTAACCCCGTTTCTGTCACGCGCGATGCTATGAAGTTTGCATCCGACAAATTGCACGACGTAGTAATCATCGATACCGCAGGCCGCTTGGCAATTGATGCCGATTTGATGAAGCAACTTCGCGAAGTTCGAGATATTGCTCAGCCTGATGAGACCCTGTTGGTCATTGACGCAATGACGGGTCAAGATGCGGTAAACACCGCAAAGACATTTGCTGATGAGATCGGCATCGATGCGGTTGTCTTAACAAAGTTAGATGGCGATGCTCGTGGTGGTGCAGCCCTTTCAGTTGCGACCGTTACGGGCAAGCCAATTATGTTTGCCTCTACTGGCGAAAAGCTGACAGATTTTGAAATCTTTCACCCAGACCGAATGGCCTCACGAATTTTGGACATGGGTGATGTCCTCACTCTGATTGAACAAGCTGAACAAACATTTGGTAAAGAGCAGAGCGAACGCCTTGCCCAAAAAGTTTCCTCAGGCGACAATTTCACGCTCACTGATTTCATGGAACAGATGAACCAGTTGCGCAAGATGGGTTCAATGTCCAAGATCCTGAGCATGATGCCTGGCATGGGTGAAATGAAAAAGCAGATCGAAAATATTGACGAGCGTGAGATTGATCGCGTCGGAGCAATTATTTCTTCAATGACACCAGCCGAACGTGAAGATCCAAAGATTCTTAACGGCTCAAGGAGATCTCGAATTGCTCGAGGTTCAGGTATGCAGGTCAGTGATGTTAATGGCTTGATTGAGCGATTTACTCAGGCCCAAAAGATGATGCGTCAAATGGCTAAGGGCGGATCAGTGCCAGGAATGCCACCGATGCCAGGATTGCCCAAACCTGGTGTTTCAAAGAAGGCTAAGCCAGGTAAGGGTGCTAAAAAATCCGGAAATCCAGCCAAACGCGCTGCTGTTGAGGCAGGCCTTGATGTCCCGACAGATGTCGCTGTCTCCAACACTTTGACAGAGCTACCAAGTGCCTTCAAGAATTTTCTCAGCGACTAGGAATGATAAGTAATGTCCAACGGTGATGCGATTGAGGCAAATGAGCTTGTTGACCTAGCTGAGGCATCACTGGCATTGGGTGACGCAGATGCGGCACTCCAATTACTTGAACTTGTTGATTATCAGTGCCACGACAATCGCTGGATTGCGACTCAAGTTGAGGCCCTTCGCTGTCATGGTGATTTTGACGCATGCCACGAGTTGGCAACAACTTCGCTTGATCGGATGATTGATGAAGCTGATTGGGGTTATGCCCGCAGGGTTCTTATCGAGTGTGGCCGAGTGTTTACCCAGCTAATGCCAGCTCAAGCACTGATTGAGTATTTGCACACGATTGAAGTCAAAATGCGCAAGATAACCGAGCCAGATCTGTTGTTCAGTGTCCAGCTGTTGGCAGTATTGGCCAGTTACATAGCAGGCGAAGGGGACATTGCAACCGCTAGTGCAATCGTGGATTGCATCGCGCCTAGAGTAGACGAAATTTCCGATCGACGTGCCAAGGCAAGCATTCTTTGGATCACCGCCGAACTGGCCGAATTGAATGGAGCTCTCGAGTTAGCCTTTTCATCGATGGAGGCAGTTGTTTGTTTGTTCCAGGAAGAGAATGATGTGTTGGCGGTCGATCGGGCGGTTGGCTATGTGGTCTGGTTGGTGAGCGCTCATCGCGGACTAGACACACCCTATGCCCTCAAGGCAGAGGCCTATGCTATCGACGTATGCCAACGCCACACCGGCGATGCATCCATGACGCGCTTCATGCTTATGAATATGTTGGCACGTATCCAATTGCAACTCGGGAAGATGCACGAGGCTCTGCAGACACTGGAGGACCTCCCGTCGCCCGATGGGTTACCCGCAGAACTAGTTACTGAATTGGAGTTGACGACTGCGCTGTATCAGATTGCCGTTGGCCGCGGAAATGAAGCGACATTGCACCTAGACAATGCTGTTGCCATATATGAACTTTCGTTCCAGGACGTGGCCACTGATGAATTAAGGGTGTCTTTTCGCCGAATTGCTCATGCCTACATTGACATTGAGAATTTCTCGAAGGCAGAGGCACTTTTAAACCTCTCAGCGAGCCCCCAAGATGATCTGTCACGTTATATGCCTGAACTCAAGTTCTAGCTAACAGCACTTGGGCTTGCCGATATACTGTGTAATTTGAACAGGACCATCTGCTGAGATTGTGGTTTGGGTCATTGCGACCGAGCCAAAGCTCAAGCTTGCGGCGAAGATGATTGCAAGTAGTTTCTTCATAGGGCTAAGTACCTTTCGTAATGCCTGCTCTTCATTTCACCTCAGACGATGTGAAATGAAGAGCAGGCAGGAATTGATGTTGTGTAAATGGTACAAAGGCCGACTGACATTGCTGGGCAGTAAGCAAAACTGCGATAGCGGCTCACATGGCTCTTAAGTGGGGCTTGCTACCTAATTTATGGGTGAAAAAGGGCCCAATGATTCGCTAATTTCCCCAATATCGACCTTTCTGGCATAGTTATCAGTAGTAATCCCAACTTGGAAGCCGGCCCTCTACCCGCAGCCTTGTTGGATTCATCGGAACAAAAGTGACTCACACCCCACGTGAGAAGCCTCGGACCACCCCCACTTACAGGAGAAATATCACTCGTGGCTGTCAAGATCAAGCTCAAGCGTCTAGGCAATATTCGTAATCCTCAGTACCGCGTTGTTATCGCGGATGCTCGCACTGCCCGTGATGGTCGTGCGATTGAAGAAATCGGTTTGTACCATCCAAAGGAAGAGCCAAGTCTCATCCAAATTAATTCTGATCGCGTTCAGTACTGGTTAGGCGTTGGCGCACAGCCAACAGAACCAGTTCTTGTTCTGCTTAAGATCACTGGTGATTGGCAAAAATTCAAGGGTCTACCTGGTGCTGAAGGCACGCTTCGGGTTAAGGAACCTAAGGTAAACAAGCTAGAAACATTTGCAGCCACAATTCTTGCTGTTGCTGATGAGCCTCGCACTCCAACTATTCGCCCGAAGGCAGTAGTTGTTGAAGAAGTTGTTGAAGCACCTGTTGAAGAAGTTGTTGTTGAAGCAGCAGTTGTCAGCGATGAGGCTGCGGTTGAAGTTGTTGAATCAACTGAAACACCAGCTGAAGAAGTTGTTGCCGAAGCACCTGCTGAAGAAGTTGTTGCTGAAGCACCAGCTGAAACTCCAGCTGAAGAAGTTGTTGCTGAAGCGCCAGCCGCAGAAGCACCAGCCGAAGAGGCATAGTCCATGTTGGACGACACTTTAGAGCACTTAATCAAGGGCATTGTTGATAATCCCGAAGATGTAGTTGTGCGCGAAAATAATCGTCGTGGCGTAACCCTTGAAGTTCAGGTCAACCCTGAAGACATGGGTCGCGTAATCGGCAAGGCTGGACGCACTGCAACAGCCCTGCGCACTGTCGTAAATGCACTTTCCGACAAGGGAAATGTACGAATCGACATCCTCGACGTCAACGAACGCTAAGTTATGCGGCTCGTTGTCGGGCGAATCGGTCGCGCGCATGGTGTGCGTGGCGATCTATTCGTAGAGGTACGAACCGACGAGCCGGATTTACGTTTTGCCGCAGGTGAAACACTTTTTGCAAATATTGACCAGTCGCTAACTATCGCCACTTCAAAATGGCATAGTGGGCGGCTGGTCGTTCATTTTGTGGGGTACGACGATCGCACTCAAGCCGAAACACTTCGCAACCTAGAGTTAAGCGTTGATGTTGACCCACTAGTTCTTCCCGAAGATCCGGACGAATTTTATGATCACCAACTGATTGGCCTTCAGGTTCAACTTGATTCTGGTGAATTAGTCGGCTCAGTATCCGAAGTAATCCACTTACCCTCCCAAGATATGCTTGCAGTTACTCGCGAAGGTTTAGATGAAGCCTTGATCCCATTCATTCTGGAATTTGTTCCCACTGTTGATGTAAAGAATCGCCTAATCACGATTACTCCTCCTCCTGGACTTTTGAATGAACTTGAGGCTGTGGTCGTTCGCGATACCGAAGGGGCCAAAGACAACGATGCTTAAGTTCGATGTAATCACCGTATTCCCCGAGTATCTTGCTCCACTGCGCTTGTCCTTGTTAGGTAGAGCGATCGAAGATGGAGTGCTCGGATTAGACGTCCACGACCTGCGAGATTTTGCGCATGACAAACATCAAACTGTTGATGATGCACCTTATGGTGGCGGACCAGGAATGGTCATGAAACCCGAGCCTTGGGGAGAAGCCCTCGATCAGTTATTAACTCCAGAGTCGGTTTTAATCATTCCAACACCCTCGGGCCGTCCTTTCACCCAAGCACAAGCCCAAGAATATTCTGCGATGCCGCATTTAGTTTTTGCTTGTGGCAGATACGAAGGAATCGACTCGCGAGTTGCTAGCCACTATTCAAGCAAAGTGCGCGTTGATGAAGTTTCCCTCGGCGACTATGTACTTGCAGGTGGTGAGGTAGCTGTCTTAACAATCGTTGAAGCCGTTGCTCGTTTGGTTCCTGGAGTTCTTGGTAATGAAGTAAGTGTCCAAGATGATTCATTCGCCCAAGGCGCGATGGAGAATCTTGTTGAAGGTCCGGTATTTACCAGGCCACCAGTCTGGCGAGAACTTGAAGTTCCAGAAATTCTTACCTCGGGTGATCACGCCAAGATCGCTGCCTGGCGTCATTTGCAGGCTATGCAAAAGACTGCGATTAACCGTCCAGACCTTGCCGACAGCTAATCTTTATCAATGAGCATCGGGTCACCAAAGATGTACTCATTTAATACATAGTTGATTTCCGGTAAGGCTAATGCTTCGGTGTAGGCAGTATTCATAAAGAACTTTGAAAAGTCTGAATTTTGGAATGCCGCTAATGCCTCAGGATGCAAAAACTTAACGAACATTTGTGTTGTATTTTTCACTGGCTGAAAATCAGTTTTGATAATCCCACAGCCATAGCCAAAGACAGTAAAAGATGCATCCGCCTCGGTTGGCGCACATTTAGTAAATATGCCCATATCTTTAACGGCCATAATTTTTCGTGGAGTGCTTTCGCGTTTCCAAAACTGAATACAAGTGCGCAGTCGATTTTTTGCATGAGCATCTTCGCCTAATTCGTCCACGTAGTTAATCATCAAGTCTTCATCTCGTACCAAATGAAAATTGCGATCAAGTTTGTTCTGCACGCTCCACTTTCGCCACGACCGGGGAACTATGAAAATGATGTAATCAGAGAATTTGGCAGCATGGTTGAAAAACGGAATCGCCAAAGAGTTATTCCGGCCAAACGGGGGATTGGTGATTGTTAGCAGGCCTGTTTGTGTGATGTCTTGCTCAAGAAAATTGCCTAATTGGACTTCGGCATTACGCGGTTCAATGTCGTAGCTGAGCACATTTTGGATGCCAAACTTTCGGGCGGCTTTGATGATGTTGCCAGTTCCGCCAGCGGGCTCGAGCAAAGTTAATGATTTAGTGAGCCAACCCATTTCTTTCAGCAGTACAAAAATCTGCTCGGCAGTGGCTTCAGGGGTGTAGAACTGTTCCTTGCCAGTAACACGAGTATTGCCAGGGGGCTGAGTTTTCTCTTTACTAGCAGGATTTAATCTAGGGTCTTTTCTAGTGGTCACCTAAATGCACCCCCTATTTCACTAAGCCCCAATCATATTGCAGATTAACGACAAGTTTCCCTAGATTTGGCTTGAATGCGTGCTTTATGGCAAGGTAGGACCTGTTGGAACGTGAATTCCCCGCCGCAGGGGAGTTTTCATACTAGTTCTCAACACTCATTCGCGAAAGACCTTATCTGGGCTCACGACCTGCGGCGATGTGTCCACTGGAGTAATAATGCATTATTTAGACGAAGTTGACGCAGCATCAATGCGTTCAGACATTCCAAACTTTCGCCCAGGTGACACTGTAAAAGTTCACGTTCGGGTTATCGAAGGTACTCGCTCTCGTATTCAGATTTTCCAAGGAATCACTTTGCGTCGTCAAGGTGGCGGAGTTCGCGAGACTTTCACAGTCCGCAAAATCAGCTTTGGAACTGGCGTAGAACGTACTTTCCCGGTTCACTCACCAGTTGTTGAGAAGATCGAGCTAGTAACTCGTGGCGATGTTCGTCGCGCCAAGCTTTACTACCTACGCGATCTACGTGGCAAGGCTGCAAAGATCCGCGAAAAGCGCGATAACGTCTAGTCTTTAAGTTGGCCCACCCTCGGGTGGGTCAACTTTTTTGTACCATAAAATCTTGGCGATAAATAGGGCTCTGAAAGGCTTTACAAAGTGGATGAAAACGAATCAGATTTGCCTGAGTCCAGCGACTCTGCAGAGTCTGACGCGCAGGAAAATGCACTAAAGCCGGCTAAAAAGCACAGCTTTATTCGCGAATCAGTAACTGTTGTGCTAACCGCACTTTTTTTGTCTGTTCTAGTTCGCACGTTTTTAGTCCAGGCTTTTTATGTGCCAAGTGGGTCGATGGAAAACACCCTGCTTACAAATGACCGAATCGTCGTATCAAAAATCTCAACCCGCATCACTGGTGTGCATCGTGGTGATGTTGTCGTATTTCATGATCCAAGTTCTTGGCTTGGTGGCGGTTATCCAGATCCTTATGACACTCGTATTGGTCGCATCCTGCAATTTGTGGGCATAGTTCCATCAAATTCTGGTAACGACCTAGTTAAGCGAGTAATTGGTATTGGTAATGACACAGTTGAATGTTGTGATCCGGCCGGACACATCATTATCAACGGCGTTCCACAAACCAACGAAACGTATATCAAGCCTGGCAATGGTACAGCTCAGGTTAAATTCAAGGTACTTGTTCCTGAAGGCAATGTTTTTGTCATGGGAGACAACCGTGGAAACTCTGAGGACTCAAGATTTCATCTAGATCTAGATAACGGCATGATCCCACTTGAAGAGATTGTGGGTCGAGTGGCACTCAAGATTTGGCCAATTGATCGTTTTGGTGGAATCGAGCGCTAGTGTCTGGCGCACCAACTTTAGAACTCGAAAAGTCTCTTCATGCAATGGGCGCAAGGTTCGTCGCAGGCGTAGATGAAGTTGGTCGTGGCGCCCTTGCCGGGCCGGTATCTGTGGGTATTGCAGTTGTAGATGCCACTGTCGGCGATGTTCCAAGCGCGCTGCGTGACAGTAAGGTCATCAGCCGCCTAACGCGTGAACGATTGATTGATCCAGTTTCTGCTTGGGTTATAGATTCGGCAATAGGTCATGCCTCACCCCAAGAGATTGATGAAGTCGGCATAGTCGCAGCACTACGAATTGCCTGGACTCGAGCACATGAAATGCTAAAAACCAAACCAAATCATGTGATTCTAGATGGCAAACACAACTGGATTGCCGAACCAGAGACCGATCTCTTTTCTGCAGGTTCTGGAATCGAGGTGCCAGTGACGATGAAAATTAAAGCTGATGCAGCGTGTGCATCGGTTGCTGCGGCTAGTGTGCTGGCCAAAGTTGCCAGAGATGCCCTCATGCGCGAAGCAGCCTTACTTCATCCCGACTATGGCTGGGATGGAAATGTTGGCTATGGTTCAGCCGGCCACATGTCTGCGTTAACTAAATTTGGTGCGACAACATTCCATCGCAGGTCTTGGAAGCTTCCCGAGCACATACCGCAATAGAGTGGAGACATGTCGGCTGAAGAGTTAGAGCGTTTTGAGTCAGAACTTGAACTCGAGCTATATCGTGAATATCGCGACCTGGTTCACCTGTTCAAGTACATAGTCCACACTGAACGTCGCTTATATCTTGCTAACAATGTTGATGTGCAAGTACGCACAAACGAATCAGGCGATGTTTACTTCGATGTCACCCTTACCGATGCTTGGGTTTGGGATATGTACGGTCAAGCCAGATTCGTGAAATCAGCGCGAGTCCTAACTTTTAAAGATGTAAATGTTGAGGAATTATCAAAGCCTGAAATGGACATCGCTTAACCATCTTTCTTGGTGTTGAAATCAAGCCTGGTGTTCAAAACCACTTTCCACACCATCCTCATTTGCACATCCGTAGTGGTGTCTGAGGTTCGCATGTGATTATTAGGCACGATTGCCCAATGCAAATTACAAATCAAGCACTTGGCGCACTCGGCGAAGACATCGCAGCAGATTTTTTGCGTCAATCTGGATTTGTAATCCTTGATCGCAATTGGCGGGCGCATCGAGTGGAACTAGATATCGTTGCTCGCGATGGTCGCACATTAGTTTTCTGCGAAGTCAAAACGAGACGTTCGATTTCTCATGGTCTACCTGTTGAGGCAATCACTGCAATGAAGCGCGAACATTTGCGAACCGCAGCCGGTGCCTGGTTGGGTTCACATAAATTGCGGACTAATGGAATTCGCTTTGATGCGATTGGAATCGTCTATGCAGCAGATGGATTGCACACCATATCCCACATACGCGGTGTTGAGGTATGACACTTGCCCGCGCTAAAGGCGTTGTTGTGACTGGGGTTGAAGGCCTTGTTGTCGATATAGAGGCATACCTAAGTCAAGGGCTACCGGGTATGGCGATTGTTGGATTGCCAGATACTGCTGTGGGTGAAGCGCGGGATCGAGTTCGTGCTGCAATTCTCAATAGCCAACTAAGTTGGCCCTCTGAAAGACGAATAACTGTCGGGCTGTCACCAGCTAGTGTTCACAAACGAGGAGCAGCCCTAGACCTCGGCATTGCCTTAGCAATTTTGGCCGCACACGGTCAAGTGCCCGAATTGCCAAATGTAATTGCCGTTGGCGAGCTCGCACTTGATGGTTCTGTGCGCCCGGTCCGTGGGGTGTTAGTCGCGGCTTTGGCTGCACATCGATTAGGGATTAGCACTTTGCTTGTTCCGCACACACAAGTAGGTGAAGCAAAACTTGTCCCTGACATGAAAGTAATTGGAGTCGCATCTTTGATGGACGCGGTCATGTGGCTCAGGGGTGAAGATATCGATGTTCCAGAGCCACCAATTGTTGTTGGTAATAAAGTTGCAATCCCAGATCTGGTAGATGTGCGCGGCCAAGCAGCAGCGCGGCATGCCTTAGAAATTGCTGCGGCAGGTGGGCATCACATCGCTTTTCTTGGTAGCCCTGGCGTAGGTAAAACAATGCTGGCTGAACGCTTGCCCGGACTCTTGCCAAAACTCGATGATGAATTAGCAGTGGAAGTAACAGCCATACATTCTGTAGCTGGATTACTTGGACCGGGCCAAGGGCTGATTCGAACTGCGCCTTTTCAAGCGCCACACCACACGGCGACTACCGCGGCTCTTATTGGTGGTGGCAGTCATACGGCTCGGGTTGGCATGGTCACTTTGGCTCACGGCGGGGTGCTCTGTTTGGACGAAGCTGCCGAATTCGATCGCGCTGTGTTGGACTCTTTACGTCAACCACTTGAGTCAGGAGTGGTTTCAATTGCTAGGGCAGGGTTTCACACAGTCTTACCTGCTCGTTTTCAATTAGTTCTTGCTGCTAACCCATGCCCGTGTGGGAAATTTGTTGGAAGTGGCGCTGATTGCAGTTGTTCTTCGCAGGTGCGCCGAAGATATTTCTCAAGACTGTCTGGCCCACTTCTGGACCGCATCGATTTACGGGTCACGCTGGATCGACCGACATTAGCCGAACTAGATTCCCAAACAGCCGAGCCAGAAAATACTGCTGTTGTCGCGCAAAGAATATTAGTCGCGCGTGAGCGTGCTGCTAAAAGATTTATGGATTATCCGTGGTCCGTTAACGCCCAAATTCCTGGTCCAATAATGCGCAGACATTTTGGGCTAACCAGTGAAGCAAACAACCTCTTAAGTCGTGATGTCGCAGGACTATCTGCACGAGGGGCTGATCGGGTTTTGCGAGTCGCTTGGACGATAGCCGACCTGCGAGGACATGACTTCCCAACAATTAGTGATGTCGCAGCAGCCCTAACTCATCGAGATGGCAATGGATCATGGCAAGCCGCATGAGTGAACATACAGCGAGAGCGATTCTGTCGATTGCTAGCGAACCTGGCGATGAGAAACTCGGCGCATTAATTGGTGAGCATGGGGCAAGCCAGGCTCTAGAGATGATTAAATCGGGACAGGTTTCTGGGGCAGTTGTTAAACGTGTGCGCGAGGTTATGGAATCCAAGGCTCTTGAGGGTGCAATGACTCGGTTAACTAATTGCGGCGGACGATTCATAATTCCGAGTGATGATGAATGGCCTGCACTATTGGACGACCTCGACACGAGTGCACCAGTTGGACTTTGGCTTAAAGGGACGGCCAACTTAAAAGTTGTTACTGAAAAATCTTTGGCAGTCGTTGGAGCGCGCGCATCAACTGCATATGGTGAAAGAATGGCTAGTGAAGTCGGTGCGTTAGCAGGTCAGGCTGATGTTTGCGTAGTCTCTGGTGCGGCTTACGGAATCGATGCCGCCGCACACCGAGGTGCATTGGCGACCGATGGTTACACAATCGCGGTTCTGGCTTGTGGAGTAGATGTTGCATATCCTGCAGCGCACGCTGGACTGCTCTCGCGTATCAGCGAATCAGGCTTAATTATCAGTGAAGCGCCACCACAAGGTAAGCCACACAAACGTCGCTTCTTAGTGCGCAATCGTCTGATTGCCACGCTTGCGCAATCCACCGTTGTCATCGAAGCTGCATTACGTTCTGGCTCACTCTCGACCGCAAATTGGGCTAACGCGCTCGGTCGTGATGTTTGGGGGATTCCGGGACCTGTGACTTCAGCAACTTCAGCTGGAGTACATGCCGGAATTCGCGATGGTGTTATGAACATAGTGACGGAACTTTGTGACGTTACATCCCGCTTCAACACAGAACCCAAGATACAAAATGACTTGCAAGACCCATTACAAATTGCAGTTCTGAAAATTATCGGCACAAATCAAGCATCGACTGAAACACTAATTTCAAAAATCACACAGGCCAGCGATGGGAACATTGATGTTCATGAAATTCATTCTGCTTTGGCCATTCTGGAATTGCGTGGCCTAGTCGAACGAACAGCAACTGGTTGGCGTTGCAGGTAACCAAGCAACACTTCGTCAGTAGTTGCCAATGTTCTTGCATTTTGAGCTCTTGGTTGTCACCGTAGGTCTATGAACAATTCCCCAAGCCAATTGCGTATTGGGTTGGACCGGTTTATTCAGTATGTTGAACTTGAACTTGGCCGTAGCGAAAATACAGTCAAGGCCTATCGCAAGGATCTTGAAAACCTTTTTAGCTTTGTTGATGACCTTGGCTGCAGCCAATTAGCGGATATCGGGATAGTGGAATTGCGCGGCTGGCTAGCCGCACAACGTACAGCCGGTTTATCTAGTGCAACATTGGCAAGACGCGCTACTGCGATCCGACTATTTTTTGCTTGGGCAGTTAACAGCGAACTAATTTCTCATGACCCTGCGTCGGCACTTGTAATTCCAAAGGTCAGCAAAAAGCTCCCACATGTATTGCAGCAAAACCAAGCAACCGAGTTCATGGAACGCGCTGCAACTCGCGCAGATGATGACGACCCAATCCACATCAGAGATCGAGCAATTCTCGAATTGCTATACGCCACTGGAATTCGAGTTGGGGAATTAGTCGGAATCGATATCCATGACATCGACCAGTCCCGCAAAACTCTGCGGGTTTTGGGTAAAGGAAATAAAGAGCGAGTTGTGCCGTTTGGTGCACAAGCAAACATTGCGCTTTCGCTCTACCTAGACCAAGCGCGCCCAAAACTTTTGCATTCAGCAAGCGGTGTGGCAGTGTTCCTCGGCGCTCGGGGTAAGCGAATTGATCAAAGGGTTGTTCGCACGATGGTCACAGCTGTCCTTGCCAGCCTTTCCGGTATGCCCGAACTAACTCCTCATGGGCTTAGACACTCTGCAGCAACGCACCTAATCGAAGGTGGCGCAGATATTCGCATGGTGCAAGAAATGCTCGGTCACGCAAGTTTGTCAACGACCCAGTTGTATACCCATGTTTCGATGGATCGGCTCAAAGCAGTTTTCGATCAGGCACATCCGCGGGCCTAGTAAACCCCTAGGTATCGGCTTCAATCGAACGCGCGGGTTCAGCAGCCATATTGGATTTAAGTAATTTTCTCCCTGTCGTAAACCCCAATGCAGACAAGTAACTTGCAAACTCCTTGAACAATGACTCACACCTTTTTGCAGGTGACCAATAGTTTCTGCGACTTGGACGTAATCACCAACTGAAACAGTAGCTTTTACCGGCTCATAGGTAGTGCGTATCGAACCATGAGAAATCACCACAACTCCTCTATCAGCAAGCGGACCGGCAAAAGTTACAAACCCAGAACCAGCAGCTCTAACCAGATCACCAGCGCGAGCAGCCAAATCAACCCCACGATGTCCCGCAAGCCAAGGCTTTGGCGGAGGATCAAATGCCTCAATTACAACTGGACTTGAGACAGGCCATACCCACTTAGGCGCGCTAATACTCTTGCTAGGCCAACCACCCGCGAGAAGTACCAGCAGAATAAGGACAATTTTGGGTAACTGAGCCAGACCTGAAGTTACGGGTTTATTTGCCATGGCCCAAACATTGGCAAATTGCACAACTCGGCACAAGGTCAAACTTCATTCTGTGGCGGGATTGCTTTTGGGGGTTAGTTCCAAACCAGAAGTGGCTCTGACCACACCCAAATACCCACTAAACTAGGACTTGCACCTGTTCGCAGGTGACATCACAGGTTCATCAAATGAATCGTTTCCTTCGGTCCTAGTTCGCTAGGTGGAAATGGTCTAGAACCTTAGGGCTTTGGTCAACCGACCATCGCGACAACCGCAATAAGGTCGGCGCAATCCGACCTTGAAAAAGGAGAACGACCATGGCCGTTATTTCAACGCGCCAGCTACTTGAGAACGGTGTCCACTTCGGTCACCAAACTCGTCGCTGGAATCCAAAGATGAAGCGCTTTATCTTCACCGAGCGCAATGGCATCTACATCATTGACTTGCAGCAGTCACTTGCTTACATCGATCGTGCATACGAATTCGTACGCGGCGTTGTAGCAAACGGTGGAACTGTTTTGTATGTCGGCACAAAGAAGCAGGCTCAGGACACAATTTCCGAGCAAGCAACTCGCGTTGGCATGCCTTACGTGAACCAGCGCTGGTTAGGTGGAATGCTCACTAACTTCCAGACTGTTTCCAAGCGCATCTCTCGCATGAAAGAACTAGAGCAGATTGATTTTGACGATGTTGCTGGTTCTGGTCTAACCAAGAAAGAACTTCTTGTGCTTCGTCGCGAGAAGGAAAAATTGGAATTAGTCCTAACTGGTATTCGTGACATGCAAAAGATTCCTAGTGCGATCTGGGTTGTTGACACGAATAAAGAACATCTAGCTGTTCAGGAAGCACACAAGCTTGGTATCGCAGTAGTCGGAATTCTTGACACCAACTGTGATCCAGATGTTGTTGACTACCCAATCCCAGGTAACGACGATGCACTTCGTGCTGTTGGTCTATTGACTAGCGTCATCACAGATGCAATCGCCGAAGGCCTTATCGCTCGTGCTGGTGGCAATGCCCCAAGCGCAGACGCTGCTGTTGAACCACTTGCTGAGTGGGAAAAGGAGCTTCTAGAGGGCACACCTGCCGAAGCCACAACTGACGTTGTTGCTGAAGCACCTGCCGCCGAAGCAACCGAAGCACCTGCAGAGACTGCAACTGAAGTTGCTGTTGAAGCCGCAGCAGAAGAAGCACCTGTCGCAGAAGCTACTGAAGCACCTGCCGAATAATTGTGAAAAATGCGGGTGGAACCAGCTTCCGCCCGCATTCGCACGGTTTCCCCAATAACTTGAATCAACACAACTCAAAGGATTAAATAAATGTCGATAACAGCAGCGGATGTAAAAAAACTTCGTGATGCGACCTCCGCAGGAATGATGGAGTGCAAGAAGGCCCTTGAAGAAGCAGGAGGCGACTTTGACAAGGCAATTGAGATTCTTCGAATCTCAGGTGCAGCCAAAGCAGCAAAGCGTGGCGCAGAGCGCGAGACTTCAGCAGGCGTAGTAGCCGCTGAGGGTGGCGTACTTGTTGAGCTACTTTGCGAAACTGACTTCGTAGCAAAGAGTGAAGACTTCACTTTACTTGCTAACGAAATTGCTTCACTTGTTAAAGCAGCAGCAGTTGGCGAGCGTGAAGCAGCACTTAGCTTGACACTTCCTAATGGCAAGACTGTTGGCGAAGAAATCGAACTTCGCGCCGGCATCATTGGCGAAAAGCTCGAACTTGGTCGTGTGGCCAGCCATGAAGGCGACGTCGCACTTTACCTACATCGCCGTTCATCAGACTTGCCACCCGCAGTTGGCGTAATGGTTGAATTCACCGGAAGCGAAGAAGCAGCTCGTAGCGCAGCAATGCAGATTGCCGCTATGCGCCCGACTTACCTAACTCGTGAAGAAGTTCCAGCATCAGTAGTAGACAACGAGCGTCACATCGCTGCTGAAACTGCAAAGGAAGAGGGCAAGCCAGAAGCCGCACTTCCAAAGATTGTTGAAGGACGAGTCAATGGTTTCTTCAAGGACAACGTGCTACTTGAGCAGTCATCCGTAGTAGATAACAAGAAGTCTGTAAAGCAGATTCTTGATGAGTCAGGAACGACCATCACTCGTTTCACACACTTTGAAATTGGTCAGGGATAACGCCCTACCTAATAAACTCTTTCGCCCATCAGCCCACAAGGCCGGTGGGCGAAAGTTTTTTTGGGGGGAGTGCGGCTTTCAACTAGGGGATAGGGCAAGATTGCTTTATGACCCCAACCCAAACTTCCATCAATGGTTCCCTGGAATTATGGCCCAATGTCCCTGAAGGTGGCTGGCAAAGAGTCCTTCTGAAACTTTCGGGTGAAGCATTTGCAGGCGGAGGCACACTCGGGGTTGACCCTGATGTAGTTGCAGACATCGCACACCAGATTGCCGATGTAGTTCGCTCTGGCCGTGAAGTGGCCATCGTGATTGGCGGCGGTAATTATTTCCGCGGTGCTGAACTTTCTGATCGCGGAATGGATCGTTCTCGCGCGGATTACATGGGCATGCTCGGAACGGTGATGAATTGTCTAGCTCTCCAAGATTTCTTAGAAAAAGAAGGCGTAGACACCCGAGTCCAAACTGCAATTCCAATGAGCCAAGTGGCCGAGCCGTATATTCCACGACGCGCTCAGCGACATCTGGAAAAGGGTCGGGTTGTTATCTTCGGGGCAGGTCTAGGCGCTCCCTTCTTCAGTACTGATACTTGCGCGGCCCAAAGAGCGCTGGAAATCGGCGCACAGATTGTTCTCATGGCTAAGGGTGTGGACGGAGTTTACGACAGCGATCCTCGGTCAAATCCAGATGCAGTTATGTATGAGTCGCTTAGCCACGATGCAGTATTGTCAGAAAACTTGCAGGTTGCAGACGCAACAGCCATCAGCCTATGTCGGGACAACAAATTACCAATAGTTGTTTTCAATTTGTTAGTAGATGGCAACATTGCCCGTTCAGTACGTGGCGAAAAGGTTGGTACTCTCATTAGTACCCCAACAACTGATACGAGGACCTCATGATTGACGCCACATTACTTGATGCACAAGAAAAGATGAGTAAGGCAATCGAGGTTGCTCGCGAGGAATTCACAACTATCCGTGCTGGACGAGCAAATGCTTCACTGTTCAGCAAGATTCTCGTTGATTACTACGGTAGCCCCACTCCAGTTCAGCAAGTTGCTTCAATTCAGACCCCAGAGCCACGCCTTGCTGTGGTAACTCCGTTTGATAAGACAACACTTGGTGCCGTAGAGCGCGCAATTCGCGACTCGGACCTTGGGGTAAATCCTTCAAATGACGGAAACGTCATTCGCGTACCGTTCCCGCAATTAACTGAAGAGCGTCGTAAAGAATTCATTAAGGTCGCCAAGGTTAAGGCAGAAGATTCGCGAATCTCATTGCGCAACATCCGTCGCAATGCCAAAGAAGCTCTTGAGAAGATGGCCAAAGATGGCGATGCAGGTAAAGATGATGTCGCTCGTGCCGAAAAGTCACTCGAGGAATTGACCGCAAAGTTTGTCGGCCAGATTGATGACTTGCTAAAAAATAAAGAAGTCGAACTCCTCGAGGTCTAATGACTGAGCAACTCGCACCCGACTACGGTCGGGCTGGACGTAATTTGCCAATGGCAATCGCAGTAGGCATCGCTTTGCTGGCAATTGTGGGCTTCACTTTGAAATATTCGCTTTTGCTATTTGCCTTGCTCGTTTCCGGCTTCATGTTTTTGGCTGTTCGGGAACTGATAACCGCACTTACCAATGAACTTCCACGTGCGATTCGATTTATCGTTTCTTTGGCCGCGCCAATAATTGTGATGTCTGCCTTCTGGGGTGGACCCGAGGCTTTGCTTGCCAGTTTTGTCTCAGCGGTTTTACTCATCGTGACTGTACGTTTGCCATACGGGCAAGAAAACTATGTCTCAAATATTTCTCGGGCAATTTTCATTTTGGTTTATGCCCCATTGATGGCTGGCTTTGCCGTCATGTTGGCAGACTCAGAAAATGGTGCGATAAAAGTTCTCGCTCTAGTTTTACTAACAGCTGCAACTGATATTGGGGGATACGCGTCAGGTGTCCTTTTCGGCGCCCATCCGATGGCTCCAAAAATCTCGCCAAAGAAATCTTGGGAGGGATTTATTGGAGCGTTAGTACTGCAAGTCGCAACTGGTTGCGCGCTGTGGGTCTTGGCGTTCGATAAACCTTGGTGGCAGGGGGCAATTTTTGGTCTCATTATGACGGTCACCGCAACTATCGGTGATCTCGTTGAATCAATGATTAAGCGCGACCTTGGCATCAAAGACATGTCTGCACTTTTGCCGGGTCATGGTGGTGTCATGGATCGCCTTGATTCATTAGTGGTCAACGCGTTTGTTGCTTGGGCGCTATTTACTTTTTTCTTCTAGGTTTTCGCGTACCTGCTTTGCACGCGTAGGCTGGGGTTATGCCTGCACCCGGTGAATTGATAATGGTTGAGCCTAAAAGGCCAAAGCCGCCACAACATTGGTCCGACTTAACTGTTGATGACCGTAAAACCAAGGTTGTGGAATTAGGGCTACCTGCTTTCCGTGCAGATCAGTTGTCTCGCCAATGGTTTAGCCGACTTTCAGATGATCCACTTTCTTGGACTGATGTTCCAGCAGAACTGCGTCAACGCGTAAAAGATGAACTTTTCCCAGACCTAATCACCTCTGTTCGCGAATTGGCTTGTGATGGTGGTGCCACGGTTAAGCAAGTTTGGAAACTCTTTGATGGCGTGATGGTTGAAAGCGTTTTAATGCGTTACAGCGATAGATCAACTATGTGCGTTTCTTCCCAAGCTGGCTGTGGCATGAATTGCCCATTCTGTGCAACTGGGCAAGCAGGACTTACTCGCAATCTCTCTACCGGAGAAATAGTGGAGCAGGTACTTGCTGGCGCTCGCTCGCTGGCGCGTGGGGATGTTGAAGGCGGCATAGGGCGCGTTAACAACTTGGTTTTCATGGGCATGGGCGAACCGATGGCCAACTACAAAAATGTCATCGAGGCTATCCGTCGACTCACTCAACCAGCACCTGCGGGATTCGGTATGTCTGCTCGAGGCATAACCCTTTCAACGGTTGGTTTAGTGCCACGGATGCTTCAACTTGCTG
>CAIVPQ010000018.1 GCA_903907835.1 uncultured Actinomycetes bacterium | reverse complement strand
TCCTTCCCCCAATCGTCTCTTGTCTTAAACTCTACGATTTTTAAGTCAGTCATTCTGTTACTGCCTCGAAGTCAAACCATGCTGACAACTCAAGCATCACACCGCTGACGATGCTATCGAGAATAACTTCTTCAGGGGGATTGTCAGTGTGTTTGAAGGCACGTCGGTAGCCGTAGGTTACGCCATCCTCGATGCACCTTTCCATCAGGTTGTAGGTTTTTGGCTTCATTGCACTGGAGGTAGTGGAGGGGGAGTGGGCGCTTGTGCCGAGCCTGACTGTGTAGGGTCAGGGACAACCGCGGGTGGAAGCTCAACCGGCGGCGGTGGCACAACAGCGATCTGTTGTTTGAGTTGCGTTTGCAGCGTTTTTATTTTAGCCTCCTGTTCGGCGGTGTAAGCTTTGTGATTCTCAAATGTCCGATACGCAGTCACCGCAGTCACTGCAATCGTACCAAGGGCCGCGACAGTAGAGATTGTTGACTGGAACTTACTCATTACACCTCCAATCGGTATGTTTGCTCAAACAGTTCCCTACCAATAGGGTATTCCTCACCTTGAACTCCTCGCATGATTAAGTCATCTGGAAGCAGGGGGGTTAGTCCTTCACGAGTGCTACTGTGTGTTTCATCGGGGCGTTGTTCACGAACATGCACTGTGATTGGCAGTTTCACGCAGGGTTGCCATTCAGGACCGATCGCATCTGGTTGCTTATTCAAAGCGGCGCTGGCGCGGAAGTTGGGTTCAGTCATTCCATTTGCCTCAGAACACGAGTAAAAGTTTCAATGCAGTTTTTTGGGATACTAAAAGAACTCCCTTCTTTAGTTTCAGTATTCTCAAACACTTCATAATACTCAATTTCAATACAACCATCACCATCATCAGATAGTTTGTAGAACCAACCATCCTCGTGGTGAATGCGAGTTTCTTTTGTGATTTGGTAACTCATTTGGGACAGTCTAGAAAGTATTTGTAGTCGGCAAGCATGTTGTATTGGTATTGTACCAAGTCGCAGTCTTTGTAATGGTCGATTACCTTGAAAGTTCCCCTGGATGCAACTGGTTTGGGGTTTGGCAAAAACTTACTACTGACCCAAACCCCGGCGGGAAGACCTAGGGCGATAGCTAGGATTACTGCAAAAAGATCATTCATTGCGGTTTCTCAGTGTATGCTTTGTAAGTTGCGGCCTGGGCATTTTCTAAAATCCCTACATAATCGCAAGTCAGTGAGCACCAGAAGTCACAAGCGTATTTGGAAGTTACAGTAGGAGTAACAAGATACTTCCATTCAAACAGTGTGTCATCCCAGATCCACCACCACCCCAAGTATATCCTCTCCCAGACTGGCATTTTATTATTCATTGCGGTTTGTCCTCAAGATTACAACGGTAGGTGCCGTATTTGATGCCTTCAAGTTCATCGGCGATGGCAAAGAGTTTGTAACGGATGCGCATCCATTGGTCGTGTCGTGCTTCGTCGTGCGAATCGCCAACAGGCTCGGCTTGCTCTGGCACCACCTGATCCGTAGCAGCGCGAAGTGCGGCGGCCATTCCTGCTTTGTGCGAGAACTTGTAATACCTGCCGTTGTCTTCTTCGTCTGGCGTCCAAGACTCGTCACGGTAAGCATCCAGCACAGATTGTGCGGAGAAAGAAAGATTAGAATCAGGCATCAATCCACTCCCAACCAAGTAATAAAGTTGTCATGAAGCGGTGGAACACATTGGGTTTCTTAGTCATGGAGACGCGGTAACTATCATTAAGTTGCCAACATCCCACGTAATGGGAAATTACAAATGCGTGAGTAGTGGGCTCAGTCATTGGGCAAGGCCTCCAGTCGATACGTTTGCTCAAACAGTTCCCGGCCAATCGGGTACTCCTCACCTTGCACACCACGCATGATCAAGTCGTCGTGGCGTAAGGGGGTGATTCCTTCGCGGGTGCTGGTGTGTGTTTCGCCTGGGCGTTGCTCACGAACATGCACCGTGATAGGCAGCTTCACGCATGGCTGCCATTCAGGACCAATTGCCACCGGCTGCTCAGCCAGGGCGGCGCGGGCGCGGTCAATTAACGCATGTGCGTCGGCAATCTCAGCTTCATCGTCGCAAACGAGCCAGACTTCAAGTTCTTCAATCAGCTCAGCGCACAGAGACCTAAAAGAACTGGATCCCCGTTGAAGTTCAAGAGACATGAGACCACCTCATACGTAATCTGATTTGGTAGATAGTTGTGATAGACACGTTGAATAATCTGGCTAACGCGGCATGAGTTTCACTTGAACTCCTAATGGTCCTGATTATCTCAGGACTAAGCTTCGCGTTCCCGTTCCTGGCGCCTCTATTATCAGTGCCGTCCCTGATTCTGTCAGCGCCGTTGTTTTGGCTCAGCGTTCCGTAACTGAGATTGCGAACATCGTTTACGTCTTTGCCTATATCGCCATGCAGCACACACATTCCATCTGGTCGTGGGCCTAGAAAAGCCTCAGCCACAACTACATGGACTCTAATTGTTTTAACCTGGCTATTCTTGGAAAGATCTACACGGAAGTAGCCTTTGGTGTTTCGATGCTGTCTCAGCACTCGGCCCTTAACGAGTCGGGAACCACTTCCGTTGGAGACGCTGCGATCCTCACTACGGACTCTGCCTAGTGAAGACACTGAGTAAAGACCTTCGTAGCCCGCTACCTGAAGCCATCTTTCATCGGCGCGGAAGTCAGTCATTGGGCAATGCCTCCAGTGCGCGGCGGAGAATTGCTTCGTCTTGAGAGCTTAAGTGGTCACAAAACAAAGCGTTCTCAACTACGGCTAGCGCCTGCTCCTTCAAGCTCGGCGGCTTGGGGCGGCGGGCGGCGCGGAGTTCAGTTACTATGCCTGAGTAGCTATAACCTTTGAGCCACGCACAGCACGCCTCCAGCTCCTGGTCGGCACCCCAGCGGGCGGCTTGGGTGGCAAGGGCAAGCTCAACTTCGCTCACTTCACCGGCAATGGTGGTGCCGAAGTAAGTGCCAAGCCACTCGCGCACCAGCTTAGGCGGTGGGGTGATTGGGTGTTGGTTAGTCATGGTTTGGTGAAGTGGTTTGAACTGTTGTAAGTATAGCCCTAAACGGTGAAAAAGTAAAGCGGTTTCACCCTTCCTCTCCCTCACGAAAACCCGCACGGAAACCTTCCCAACGAGCAGTATCCAGCTCGTTGTCGAAACCGAAAGTACCGTACAGTTCGTGGTATTTTTTCATTGCCGGGGACAGCTCGTACTTCACGCAGTGATCTTGGTAAAGCTCGGTGATTTTCTTCTCTACACTCTCAAACAGAGCAACATCCTCAGGAACCAGGATTCCTGCTTCATCGGATTGCATCGTGGGGTGAAACTCTCCAATCGTATCCAAACACTCGTTCAGGAAACCAACTTCCTCCTCCGTAAACCAGCACTGGATCTTACCTTGCATGTAGCTGGGGTTCATTACTTTGTCCAAATCCTCGTCGGTCATGATGGGTCCTTGTTTCAACATGTACTTTGCAAATTCCTCACTTTGTTGGTTGATTTTTGCTTTGCGCTCAGGCGGAAAGTCCTTAGTTAATTCGGAGAAGGGTCGTGTCTTGGCCAACCCAACCCATTCGGTTCCATCATAAGTGTATAATCCCGTGGGGTTATCGTCCCTGACCCACGTATCGCCTTCCCTAGGTTGTGGCGCTGGGTCTTTACCCTCCAGCTTCAGTTTGCGAATGCCGGTTACCAAGTAACCGTAGTCGCGAGCCTCGGTAACTCCTTTGGTCTCGTCACACACGTCACATACGCCTTCCCATGAGCTGGAGCAACCAACGGAATACACGCCGTATTTGAAACCGCAGTCGCGGCAAACTTGGTAGGCTTGCTCAAGTTTTTTGATGAGTTGTTTGTTAGTCATTGCGGTATGCAGGGTAGCAGAAGAATTTGTTGATGCGCTCAGTTTCACGCTCAAAACACTCGACAAGGGCAAATTCATCTTCAATCTCATACTTCTCGGCCAAAACCGACAGGTCAAAGCGTGAGGTTGAGTAGATTTTTTCGAGAATAAAATTGCGTACGACGTCTTTCGTGGTTTGTTTGTCAGTCATGTTGGTGCGCAAGTACATCTAGGATAAACTGAGTCATCAAGCCATTTTGGATAGCGTCAGTAACGGAGAGCTCGTCAGTTTCAGAGCCCCACCAATAAGTTGCGTATTCGTCCCAATCGTCTTCGGTCATTGTGCCTCCAGTTCGTCGGCGATGGCAAGGAGTTCTTTGCGGTGGCTATTCCAACCTTCTGAAAACATCACTTCCATTTCATCGCGCATGTCAGGTTTGTATTCGTTTCGCTCCGCAACAGCGTGAAGGGCGGCGGCGATAATAGCCTCAGCATCGGGTGATTCAGCAACGTTGATTGCTGCGTCTAATACTGCTTGAGCAGCGGGCGACAGTTGTGCCTTCTCAGGTTTTGGCGGAGGGTTATCCTTCGATTTGTACCTTTTTACTTCGTGG
>CAIVPQ010000017.1 GCA_903907835.1 uncultured Actinomycetes bacterium | reverse complement strand
TGGCTACTGCTGGATACGCCTTTGAAGTAGCCGCTGGCGTATCTGCATTAACTGCCGTGCCTGCACACGTTGGCTTTTCCCTTACCGGTGGTCGCACGCGTGAAGTTCGAATTCTTGATGCCGATGCACCCACTCTTGATTGGTCGCAGCATACGGATTCACTAGTGACTTTAGTAATCCATAATGCTGCCGATCGAGTAACTGAAGTATCCAAAGCACTCATCAAAGCTGGCCGCGATCCCCGCACGCCGATTGCAATTGTGCGTGATGGTGCAACGGTTGAACAGCGCTCATTACATTCGACTCTTGAGGCTCTACCCGCCGCGGTTAAATTGGCGAAACAAGCCGGAGCTGGACTTGTCATTGTTGGTGAAACAGCAGGTGAGAGAACTTCTTGGTACGAAAGTCGCCCACTTCATGGCTGGCGTGTACTTTTGCCCCGCACCAAAGATTCAATGGAAAACTTACGCGAAGAACTCATCACATATGGTGCGGTTCCATTTGAAGTTGCCACCATGTCAGTGGAGCCACCTCGCACTCCGCAACAGATGGAACGCGCGGTACACGGTCTTGTATCTGGTCGTTTCGAATGGGTTGCATTCACAAGTGTTAATGCCGTCCGCGCCATTCGAGATAGATTCAAAGAGTATGGCCTTGATGCTCGCTCTTTGTCTGGAATCAAGATTGCCGCAATTGGTCAGGACACAGTTGAAACTCTGTTAGCCATGGGTGTGCGTCCCGACCTAGTTCCGGCTGGCAATCAAACGACTGCTGAGTTACTTGAAGAGTGGCCAGAGTTTGATTCTTTGGTTGATCCAATCAATCGAGTATTTTTACCGCGTGCCGACATCGCCACAGATACTTTGGCTGCTGGCATGACTCAACTTGGTTGGGAAGTTGAAGACGTCACCGCATTCCGTACAGTGCGCGCATCTCCGCCAGTCGTTGAAACTCGTGAGGCAATCAAGAGTGGTGGCTTTGACGCTGTGGTTTTCACCTCAAGCAGCACAGTTCGTAACTTGATTGGTATCGCCGGTAAACCACATCCATCAAGCATCATCGCTTGCATTGGTCCAGCAACTGCTAAGACCGCTCAAGAACATGGTCTGCGCGTAGATGTGCTGCCAGAAGACACAAGCTTGCTTGCTCTCGGACAAGCACTTGCTGCCCATGGTGCATTTCTTCGCGATGAAGCAGCCCAAACGGGTGTTGTCGGCTGGCGTCCATCACGTCGTCGCGCGGCATCGCGTCGTCGCGCAACCTAAATAATCGAGTTTTGGAAATGGCCTCAACGCGCACCACAGTTCATTTACTTCGACATGGCGAAGTGTTCAATCCAGAAAAAGTTCTCTATGGTCGCTTGCCTGGATATGTTTTGTCTGAACTTGGTCACGAGATGGCTCAACGAGCTGCAGATGTTTTGGCAACTAATGACATCACTGCGGTTATTGCTTCGCCACTCGAAAGAGCGCAACAAACGGCCAAGCCAATTGCTGACAAATTTTCCTTATCCATCGGAGTAGATGCAGACCTAATCGAGGCGGATAACGTTTTTGAAGGTCAGCGAGTAGCCGTTGGAGATGGCGTTCTCAAGAACCCACGCTACTGGCGACATCTCTACAACCCCATTCGCCCATCATGGGGTGAGCCATACGTTGATCTAGCAGCTCGCATGCGAGTTGCAGTATCACGAGCGCGAACTGAGGCCTATGGCCATGAGGCAGTCCTAGTGAGCCACCAATTACCAATCTGGATTAGTCGGCTTGATTTTCAAGGAAGGCGCTTTGCGCATGATCCACGCAAGCGTCAATGCTCGTTGGCGTCATTGACATCTTTGGTTTTTGATGATGACAAGTTATCGGCAATTGTTTACACCGAACCATGTGCAGATCTTTTAGCTAAAGCGAGCAAGATCGCAGGTGCGTAGAAGTTTTGTAGTTCTCACGAGTGCGGTGCTGGTCTTCGCACTGTCAGGGTGTGGACGCAATCAAGAGCCTGTTGATGCAGGTTATGTCTCTGGCAATGGCGCCACCCAATTAATTGCACCCAAAGACCGAACCAATCCAATCAACTTAGCTGGCAAGACTCTGACCGGAACTAAGTTGGACATTGCTGATTGGCGAGGCTCAATCGTGGTAGTCAATCTTTGGGCTTCCTGGTGTGGCCCTTGCCGAGCCGAGGCAACGAGCTTAGCCATTGTGAGCAAGCAGTTTTCATCCGAAGGGGTCAAATTCCTTGGACTAAACACTCGCGATGGCCTTTCCTCGGCATTAGCCTTCAGCAAGAGATTTGATACCGGTTATCCATCAATTCAAGATAGCGATGGACTTTTAACACTGGCCTTTGGAAACTTAGGACCTGCGGCGACTCCATCAACCATTTTTCTCGACAAGCAAGGTCGAGTAGCCGCGCGTATTCTGGGAGGCGTAACCCAGGCAGAGCTGCGCGCTGTTCTTCGGGCAGTTATTGAAGGTAGTAAAAAATGATTTTCGCAAGTGTCGTTGAAACTGTCAGCAACGGTTCACTTTTACTTGCTTTACCGCTAGCGGCGCTTGCTGGCCTCATCTCATTTCTTTCACCATGCGTTTTGCCTCTGGTGCCAGGGTATCTGTCGTATATGACTGGAGTGGCTGGTGCCCGCGCAACAGTTAAGCAGGCACCGGCATCTCGTAGCAGAGCACTTTGGGGTACCTTACTTTTCGTTTTTGGATTCTCAGTTATCTTCATTTCCTATGGAGCGCTATTCGGTGGTCTTGGCCAAATTTTGTTGACGCACCAAAGAATGATCCAACAAGTTACCGGCGTTTTAGTAATAATCATGGGCTTAGGTTTCTTGGGAATAATTCCTGCGTTTCAACGCGATGTGCGGCTTCGTCGGGTACCGACCGGCACTTTACTCGGCGCATTTGTGCTCGGCGCAGTTTTTGGGATCGGCTGGACTCCGTGCATTGGTCCCACTCTTAGCGCAGTTCAGGGTTTGGCTCTAACTCAAGCAAGCGCTGGGCGAGGTGCAATCCTGAGCGCAGCGTATTGCTTAGGCCTAGGTTTACCATTTGTTGTGATTGGTTTGTCCATGGAACGCGGAGTTAGGGCAATCAAACTTCTGCGCAAACATTCCAAATCCATTATGTATTTCGGTGGCGCAATGTTAATTTTCATTGGCCTTTTGCTTGTGACTGGATATTGGAACACACTGACAATTTCTTTGCGCGTTTGGGCAGCACAGTACGGGGTTGCGTTCTAATGGCTTGGTTGCGTTGGATTTGGCGCCAACTAACGAGTATGCGAATCGCGCTGATTTTGCTATTTCTTCTCGCGCTTGCCAGCGTTCCAGGATCACTATTTCCTCAACGGGGCACTTCTCCCTTCAAGGTCAGTCAATATTTACGTGACCATCCTTTTGCGGGACCAATTTTGGATAAGTTGTCGATGTTTGATGTTTTCGCTTCTCCTTGGTTTGCGGCAATCTACCTGTTGCTTTTCATATCTTTGGCAGGATGTGTTCTGCCACGCGCTCTGGAACATGCCAAAGAAGTCTTCCGAAAGCCGCCGGCTGCTCCGCGAAATTTGAGTCGCTTACCTGCTCATGTTCAATGGATTTCAATTGTGTCAGCCGAGCAAGTTGTGCAAACAACTGCACAAGAGTGGAAGAAATCTCGCTGGCGCGTTCGGGCTGAAGGTGAATGGGTTGCAGCAGAGAAGGGTTACTCGCGCGAAACTGGCAATCTCTTCTTCCACCTGTCCTTACTAGTAGTCCTTGTTGCCGTTGGATTTGGTGGAGCTGTGGGCTTCAAAGGAACTGTCATTGTGCGAGAGGGATCAGGGTTTGCAAATAACGTCACTCAGTACGACACCTTTTCACCTGGCCGGATGTTTAATCTTGAAAATCTGGCACCCTTTTCTTTCAAACTAAAAGATTTTGTTGCCAAGTATCAAATTGGTGGCACCCAAAATGGTGCGGCTCGTGAATTCCGCGCAGATGTCGCGGTGCGCGATGTGCCAACGTCTGCTCCACGCCCAGTTCGAATAGAAGTTAACGAACCGCTGCGCATCGCTGGAACTACGGTCTATCTTGTTGGACATGGTTATGCCCCAACTTTCACATTGTGGGATGCCCGAGGAAATTTAGTCTGGAAAGACTCCGCGATTTTCCTACCGCAGGACGGTAACTTCACTTCAACTGGTGTTGTTAAGGCGCCAGATACTGTGCCACAGATTGGGCTTCAGGGATTCTTTGTACCTACAGTTACGACCGATTTCTCCGGAGGACCACAATCTGTTTTCCCCGATGCAAATAATCCGCAGGTATTCATGAGTGCCTGGGTCGGAGATTTAGGCCTTGACAATGGCATAGCCCAAAGTGTCTACAAATTAGAAACAGCAAAAATGACTCGAATTGGCATTGAGGAATTAAAGCCGGGAGAGTCTTGGAAATTACCTAAAGGTCATGGAACTTTGGAATTTTCTGGGTTTAAAGAATGGGCTTCATTTTCGATTACCCAAGACCCAGGTAAAGGCTGGGCACTTGGCGCATCGATTTTGGCAATCATTGGGCTATCCCTTTCGCTACTGATTCCACGTCGACGAATGTGGTTGCGGGCGACACCTCAGGATGATGGCAGTACGCTTTTTGAAGTAGCTGGTCTTTCCAAGACTGAAGCACCAGGTCTACTAGATCAGGTTTCAAAGTTTGCAGAACGAATTCAACAGCACGCTCCGGAGGTAGTAGATGTCGATTAACGAGTCACTGGCGCAAGGAAGCAACATATTGATTTATGGCGCGATGACGGCTTACACATTTGCTATGGGTTCGTTTGCAATCTCGCTGGCTAAGGGTCGCCGCATCGAAAGCCTTGAGGAATCGGCAACCAGAGTTGCCAGCACATCACCACAGGTTCGCAAGGGCGCAACTCTTACTCTGAATAGCCCAGCAGTATCAACCTCGTTATCAAACACCGATCGACTCGGTGAAGGTCGACGATCGGGAAACATTGGGATGTCCCTAACTTGGTTGGCCACATTTTTGTTGGGTGGGGGTTTGGTGTTTCGTGGCATCTCGGCAAATCGTTTGCCCTGGGGAAATATGTACGAATTCTCAATTGCGACTGCTTTTTCTGTTTCCCTTGCCTTTTGTCTAATGTCGCTTAATCGCGATTTACGCTGGCTCGGTCTGTTTATTGTGATTCCCATTTTGCTTGATCTAGGTGTCGCCATAACTGTGCTTTACACAGAAAGTGCGCAACTTGTCCCAGCGTTGGATTCCTACTGGTTAGCAATCCATGTGAGCGCCGCAATTATTTGTATGGGTGCCTTCACAGTAGGAGCCGCACTTTCTGCTTTGTACTTGGGTGCTGCTCGAGTTGAAGAGCGAATCGCTGATGGTCAAACCCCTGGCCGATTTGGTGGACTTGCTCGTCGCCTTCCGCCAAGTGATCGTCTCGATTTGATGGCTTACCGAATTCACGCGTTCATGTTCCCACTTTGGACCTTTGCCGTTATCGCCGGTGCAATTTGGGCAGAGGCTGCTTGGGGTCGTTACTGGGGCTGGGATCCTAAAGAAACTTGGGCCTTTATTACATGGGTTATTTATGCTGCTTATTTACACGCAAGAGCCACAGCTGGCTGGCGTGGTCGTAAAGCGGCACTCGTTTGCTTAATAGGCTTTGGCACAATCATGTTCAACTATTTCATCGTGAACATTTATGTCAATGGTCTTCACTCGTACTCGGGTGTGAACTAGCCCTAACGAGTTTTGTATAGGTCTCGCATAAAACTCGGATCATCATCTGGACCAGATGGAGAATCATCCCAACGACCCCAGCCGCCGCCGGTAACTCGTCCATAAAGTAGCCACAGGATTGGTCCAAGCACCGGAAGTAAAGTGATGACAACTAACCAGATCCCCTTTGATAGATGACGTGGTGTTGGGGTCTGAACGCAGTCGACTAACGCATAAAGCGTCAGCCCGAAAACAATGACGAATAACGCAAACCTTGGCATGTATTAAGCGTACGACCTAGAGTTGGGTATGTGAATGCAGTCTTAATCTATAGTTTGGCCCGCTTGGGAATTCTTCTAGCCGTTTTAGCACTTGGTTACCTTGCCGGGTTGCGGGACATTTGGCTGCTCGGATCAGCGTTTTTAGGTTCTGGCCTTATTTCATTCGTAGTGCTTGATCAACAGCGCACGGCTATGGGTCAGCGAATCGCTGCATCCTTTGGCAAGATGAGCGCGAAAATTGACGAGAATACTCGCAAAGAGGATGTCGACTAATTTTGTTGACGGTGAGTTCTGCTCGGCACGTAAGACGATTAGCGACTTAAAGAAATCGCAGCAGAAAGCACAATCGCTAGGGCAAGTAACAAGCGTCCTGTCCCGGCAAGAGCAGGGATTAATTCTGGTCCCTTGGCTTTTGATTTTACGATTGAGATTGGTTTGATTGCTTCAAAAGCTGGCAGTAGAACCAACAACGCAATTTTTGGTCCCCCACAGATTTTTCCTAAGTAAGCGGCTGTGCCGAATGCGATGGCTATGCATAGGTAGTAAAAAAGTCTTGTGTGATTTTCACCAAGTCGAACTGCCAAAGTTTTTTTACCGCTCTGGGTGTCGCCAGGAATGTCTCGCAAATTGTTCACGACCAGAATCGCAGTAGAGAGTGCGCCACAAACTACCGCGCCTAGGATGCTAGGCAAAGTGATTTGTTTTGTCTGCGCCGCAAACGTTCCGATGACAGCAACAAGTCCAAAAAAAGTAAAAACAAAGACTTCGCCCCAGCCGGCGTATCCATATGGATTCTTGCCACCGGTATAAAACCAGGCCGAGATAATTGCAGCAATGCCAACAGGGATTAGCAGGTAGTAATGGCTGAGTAAAACCATCAAAAGCCCGGCAATTGCCCCAATCCCGTAGCTGATGAACGCGGCGTACTTAACATGTTTTGGTTGTGCCAAACCTTGTCCGACGAGGCGCACCGGACCAACGCGTACGGCATCTGTGCCGCGTATTCCGTCGCTGTAATCGTTTGAGAAGTTAACTCCAATTTGCAAAGCCAAGGAGACTATGAGCGCCAGGATGGCAATTGTTGGCTGGAAATAACTTGCGCCAACATCGATTGATTCTTGCCAATAAGCAATCGAAGTGCCAACCAGAACGGGTGCGACTGCGGCGGGCAGAGTGCGCGGGCGCGCACCTGCTATCCATTGACTTTGAGTTGCCATGATAGTCCTTATTGCGCCATACCGGGATGCTCAAGGCGTCCTTGGGCGATGTCACTTGCTGCTTGTAACCGCAAACTTAGTCGGTCAACTTTTCCGGAATCTAGCATGGGTAGTTGATTGACAAACGCGATTGATCGGGGAGTGGCGGCTCTACCAATCTGTTGAGCAACAGCGAACTTAATCTGCTCTGCTAATTTAACTTGGTCCACCGAGGTACTGCTTGTGACAATGTATGCGATGGGAAGCGCTCCCCAGAGATCATCAACTACATCAACTACGGCAACATCACTGATCTCGGGATGATGTCTGATGACTGATTCGACTGCCCCGAGTGCCACGCTAACTCCACCGACCATGATTACATCGTCGAGACGACCAAGTACATGTAAGAGGCCTGCTTGGTCGAGGCGACCTACATCGTGAGTCTGTAGTGCACTATCAATAAAACTCACTGCATCTAAATCTGGTCTTAACCGATAACCAGAAGCAAGCGTTGACCCACTGATACTGATTCGGCCCGGATCTGCTGCGTCTTTAGTACTCAAAGATACGTTGACTCCAGAAAGAGCAAGCCCATCAAATACGCATCCGCCACACGTTTCACTCATCCCGTATGAAACAACTACTGCAATTCCATGACTGCGGAGTGCATCAAGCATTGGTTGCGGAGTGGCTGCTGCTCCGCTGAGTACCACCGAGTATGCCCTCAGCGCTTCGATCCCAACGCTGCCGGCATCAAGAAGCCGAGCGATTTGAGTTGGAACAAGCGAGACCATGAGCGGTAACCCATCCACTGCACTGGCTCGGACTGCAAGTTGAGTTGTTGC
>CAIVPQ010000016.1 GCA_903907835.1 uncultured Actinomycetes bacterium | reverse complement strand
CAACAGGTTTCCCCAAATCCACCAGGTCGCGAACTTGATATGCTCTTGACCTCTGGCGAGCGAATTTCCATGGCCGTTCTGGCTATGGCCATTAATGATCTCGGGGTCGAGGCTCGGTCATACACCGGATCTCAAGCGGGTCTCATCACTGATTCAAAGCATGGCAAGGCACGCAGTATTGATGTGACTCCAAGTCGAATTCTGGAAGCCCTCAATGACGGAGCCATTCCAATCGTCGCGGGATTCCAAGGTGTTGCCCAAGACACCAAAGACATCACAACACTGGGTCGCGGCGGGTCGGACACAACTGCAGTTGCTTTGGCAGCAGCCCTTGATGCGGACGTCTGTGAAATCTATACAGATGTTGATGGAATTTTTTCTGCCGATCCACGAATTGCACCGAGCGCTCGACAAGTCCCGCGCATCACTTATGACGAGATGATGGAACTAGCAGCAGCAGGCGCCAAAGTTTTGCATCTGCGCTGTGTTGAATACGCCAAGCGCTTTGACGTCCCGATACACGTTCGATCCTCCTTTTCGGATAAAGAAGGAACCTTTGTTATTGCTGATTTAGAAGATCAGTCCAAGTTAGTGAATCTTTCCAAGCAAGGAGTCATCATGGAGCAACCAATAATTGCCGGAGTCGCACACGATCTAGGCGATGCAAAAATCACAGTCACGGGTGTGCCCGATCGTCCGGGTACTGCTGCTGCTATCTTCCAAGCTGTTGCTGATGCTGGAATTAACATGGACATGATCGTGCAAAATGTCAGCGTTCATGGTTCAGGTCAAACAGATGTAACTTTCACCTGCCCGCGTGATGGTGTGGCTCACGCCGAGAGTGCTTTAAGAAGTGTGCAAAGCGAAATTGGTTTTGAAGATATTTTGACCGATTCAAACATTGCCAAAATCTCACTGGTCGGTGCAGGAATGCGTTCGCATCCTGGTGTTTCAGCCACTTTCTTCAAAGCTATTGCAGATGCTGGAGTAAACGTTGAAATGATTTCAACTTCTGAGATTCGCATCTCGGTCGTGACTCGAGCAGATGATGCTAAAAAGACTGTCGAAGCCGTGCACACTGCATTTGGTCTTGACGCTGACGGACAGGCCGTTGTTTACGGTGGAACAGGGCGCTAATCATGTCTGACAAAAAACCAACTTTGGCTGTCATCGGTGCAACTGGCGCCGTTGGAACGGTAATGCTTGATTTGCTCTCTACCCGGGAAAACGTTTGGGGCGAGATTCGACTGTTGGCTTCGGCGAGATCAGCAGGAAAAGTTTTGCGCGTTCGCGGCGAAGATGTAGTTGTCCAAGAACTCACTGAAGACTCTTTTGATGGCGTAGACGTAGCAATGTTCGATGTTCCCGATGAAGTCTCGGAAATTTGGGCACCAATTGCGGCAGCAAAGGGTGTTATTGCCGTCGATAACAGTGGCGCATTCCGAATGGATTCTGATGTGCCACTAATCGTGCCCGAAGTAAATGCCGCTGAGGCACGCAATCGACCTCGCGGGATTATTAGCAATCCAAACTGCACGACGCTGTCGATGATTGTCGTTGTCGGGGCATTACATCGAGCGTATGGTGTTAAGGAACTTGTAGTTTCTTCATACCAAGCAGCCTCCGGTGCAGGCCAGTCAGGAATTGATGGACTCCATGCCCAAATCGATGCGGTCGCTGGAAAGAATTTAGGTACAGCTACCAAAGATGTGCGTGCGGCAATTACAGATTCATCCCCATTTCCTGCGCCACTTGCGATGAACGTAATTCCTTGGGCTGGCTCACTACAGGAAAATGGGTACACAAGCGAAGAACTAAAGGTTCGCAATGAGTCACGCAAAATCTTAGGGCTTCCAAATTTGAAGGTGCATGCAACTTGTGTACGAGTGCCAGTGGTTACAACTCACTCGCTAGCAGTACATGCGGTATTTGAAAATGCGGTGGACGCTAAGGAAGTTCGCGAGATTCTCGAGAATGCTCCTGGCGTACTAGTTGTCGATGATCCAGAAAATAAGATCTTCCCAACACCTATTGATGTGGTTGGTACTGATCCAACTGTTGTTGGGCGCATCAGAGTTTCGCAGGAATATCCAAACGAAATTGATTTCTTTGTTTGTGGAGATAACTTGCGCAAGGGTGCTGCCCTTAACACCGCACAGATTGCCGAAGTTGTAGCTGCGGAATTCAATCAGTAATTTACAACTACTGTTTGCGAAATTATGTTGAGCGTGCGCGCAAGGTAATCAATGACGCTTCAGGTCGGCAAGCAAATCGCACTGGCGTGTAAGGTGAAGTTCCGATGCCCGCCGAAACATGTAGTGGCATTTCGTACCCGTTATGAGTAAATGTAGAAAGTCCTTTTGCTTGCTTGGTCGGCAAATCACAGTTAGTGACTAACGCTCCATAAAATGGGACGCAGACTTGGCCACCATGAGTGTGCCCGGCCAGCATGAAATCAGTCTTATCTTGGCTGAATTGTTCTAACACCCTCAGATATGGCGCATGGGTGACACCAAGGGAAAACGCATCTTCAGCATATGCGCCAGAAACTTTGGAATAGTCGTCTAATTTAATGTGTGGATCATTAGTACCGCGAGCATGGATTTTTACGCCATTGATATTTATCAGATCTTGTTTGTTGTTTAGATCTATCCAGTCATGATCTAGAAATAGATTTACGAGATCATCTGTTGGTAATTCCTGACCAGAATTAGCAACTTTACGAGTCCCAGCCAGATACCTAAAGGGGTTCTTAAAGAACGGCGCAAAATAGTCGTTGCTGCCGAGCACAAACATTCCAGGTATGTGCATGAGCGGATTTAGGGCTTCTGCAACTGCAGCAACTCCGAAACGATGTGCGAGAAAGTCTCCAGTGCCAACTACTAAATCTGGCTCAAATTTCGCTAAAGATTGCAGCCACTTGATTTTGCGGGTTTGGCTAGGGGTCAGATGTAGATCAGAAAGGTGCAATAACCGAATGTCAGAGCTACCCGGTGGCAGAACATCAATTGAAAATTCACGACAAGTGAAAGATTGGGCTTCGGCCAGACTATAGGTTAAAGCCCCAGTGCCCAATACCCCAACTGAGCCAATCAAAGATGTAAGTAAACCCACAACCAAAGCATCCCACGACTGACTATGTTTTTCGCAATCCAAGTAAGGGAATAAGATGTTGCTATCTCTTACCTCATCGGGAGGCGCCCATGTCTTTTGACGATGGCAAACGCCCAAATGACCCAAATTTTGATCCCTTAACTTCGCCGATTTGGGATTTATCTAATGAAGATGATGTTTTACTAGCACCTGCCTTCGCTGATTATGGCTTGCCAGATCTTTCAATCCCGCGTGAGATTCCCCGTCCGCCTGATGTTGACCAAATTCTTCGGGGTGAATACACCGGATGGGTTCCAGTAATCAAAACAGGCGAATCGCTCGAAGAGGCACAACATCGGGCGGCAAACATCCCGCTAGCTGTTGAATCCCAAGAGTTTGGCTTTGAACTTCAGATTGATTCATTTCCTATTTCTCAACCGTTGACCATGCCGAGAAATTTAGGTGAAACGCAGATACCTATTGCGCGTGAACCACTTGCGCGTGAACCACTAGCGCCCGAACCAGCGCCAGTTGAATCCCCTAAAAAATCCTTAGATGATTTTTCCCAAACTTTTGATACAGCTAACTGGCTTAGTGATGACGATGCGGTTGCAAATCGCACAAATGAGCACACTTCACAAAATGCGCAGGCAAATGTGATTGACCCTGGGCAGAATGACTCGGCGCACTCACTGGAATTGGTAATTATGCGCGATGAAATTCAAGACTTGCGAGCTCGGTTAGACGCATCACAGAAACTAATGGAAGAAATGATGCACAAGTTTGCAAATATTGCCGAACTAGCGTTAAAGAGCCGCTTCAATTAACGATCTACATCGCCCGCGACAAACGGCATGCTAGCCAAGATTGCATCTAAATTCTCTCGGTCTTGATTAATCAAAACATGTGAAAGTCCAAGTACGGTGTGCAGACTGGCCGGTCGTAATTTCAACCGGTACGGCATTTTGTCACCACGTGAAACTAAGAACCAGGACGCAATGCCAAGCGGAGTCTCAACGCTGTGTTCGTATTCACCTTCTGGAACTCGCAATACCTTTGGTAACAGCACATTCACTTCGTTGCGATTTTCAGCGGAACATTTCTCAGCGAGTCTGGTAATCAGATCTAGCGATTGTTCCGCTTCATCTATGAGTTGTTTAATTCGACTGCTAACATCACCATCTGATTGATGAGCGGGAAATAGAATTTCAAAATCCAAAATTTCCAACTGAGCATTATTCTTTCGTATGTCTAGGTCATACCCACTTGCTCGAGCGACTGGTCCACTGAGTGAGAGTGAAACTGCATCACTTCGGGATATGGTTCCTACCCCGATGTAGTTGGCTAACTCGGTTGTCGTCACATCTGCGATTTTGGAAAAAGTCTCTTGGCTGAATTCGCACACGGCTGAAGTAGCCTCTAGCCAATCAATGCTTGGCGCATTTGTTAATCCACCAACTCGGGTGAGCATTGGATGCATTCTGCTTCCAGAATATTGCTGAAAGTGGGTTACCCACATTTCACGCAATTCACGCATCTGCTTAGTGATTTCAGGGTCCTGCCAAGTGAAGCCAGCAATAAAGGCAAGATGGGAAGTCACTCGATTAACTTCAAGTAAGAGCGCGCGAAGCCATTGGGCATGTTCAGGAACATCGAGTCCTAGTGCTTGCTCAACAATCTGCGCGACACCAAGTTCACCGCTAAAAGCGCTTAGCCATTCATGCCTGTTAGCGAGAACAAGTACCTGGCGATAATCCCGCGATTCAAAGAGTTTTTCTGCTCCGCGATGCATGGTTCCAAGGATCGGTTGGGCCGAGGTGATTAAGCCATCGACCAACTCCAATTCAATTTTCAGCATCCCGTGAGTGATTGGGCTGTAGTGTGCCAAACCCGAAGTTTCACGGTTACTGCCCGTATCGGTTTGGGATAGGCCCAATGCCACCTTTTCACTCACGTGTTCATCGTGCCACATGTTGGTTGTTAGGCTTAGAAGGTGGTCAACACTATGGCCGAGAGCTCAGAGCCTTGGACCGAACAACCTCCACGCCTAGACATTGGCGTAGTCGGAACAGGACGTGCCGGTTCCGTACTCGGTGCTGCTCTGATTCGAGCGGGACATCATGTGCGAGCCTGTACTGCCGTTTCAGATATAAGTAAGTTGCGCGCTGAATCGTTGTTACCTGGTGTGCCAATCATGAGTGTCGAGCAGACCGTGGCGCAACGCGATCTGGTGTTACTAACCGTTCCAGATGATGTCCTTCCTGAACTAGTTGCAGGTTTAGCTGCAACCAATGCGATAGGTGCAGGAACTTTTGTAATGCATGCATCAGGTCGATTCGGGGTTGAAGTGTTATCCGACTTAGCCGCCAGCGGGTGTTTGCCTTTGGCACTTCATCCGGTAATGACATTGACTGGCACAAGTCTTGATCTCACCCGAATCTCGGGTTGCCCATTTGGGGTGACGGCGGCCGAGGAACTGAGACCAGTCGCCGAAGCGTTAGTAGTTGAGATGGGCGGTGAACCTATTTGGGTTCTGGAAGAAAATCGTGCGCTCTATCACGCGGCATTGGCATTTGGATCAAACCACTTGATGACTTTGGTAAACCAGACTAATGACTTGTTATCGGCAGCCGGGATAGAAAATCCGACTGCACTGTCATTGCCACTTTTATCCGCATCTTTGGACAATGCAATTCGCCAAGGGGACTTAGCCATCACTGGTCCAATAGTTCGTGGTGATTCTCAGACTGTTTCCGCTCATGTCCAGGAACTTTCCAAACACGGCAATGCAGTTTTACAGACCTACCTGGCTCTTGCCAGATTGACCGCTGAGCGGGCACTTGAATCAGGACAGTTGCGAGCAGATGATGCCGCGCGTTTGATGGAAGTTCTAGGGCAGTGACCTTTATGCCGGCGATAAAAACTACCAATCCTTTAGTTGTTCATACCCAGAACGAATTACATGTCCTTGAACACAAGCATCCAATCGCAGCGGTATTTACGATGGGTGCCTTACACGAAGGTCATGCCCGCTTGATGGATGAGGCCCGCACATACGCAGACCATTCTGGCAATAAAGCAGGAACTGTAATCGTGACGGTTTTTGTAAATCCAACGCAATTTAATGACCCAGATGACTTTGCAAATTATCCGAACACCCTTGACTCAGATTTCGAAGTTTGCGCAAAATCGGATGTTGATGTGCTGTTCGTGCCGCAAGTTTCTGAGATCTACCCCGATGAAAAAGTATTAGCGGAAAGAATCTCAGCAGGAAGTCTTGGCAACATCCTTGAGGGTGCGGCCAGACCAGGACACTTTGATGCTGTCTTAACCGTGGTTTACCGACTCATCCAAATCACAAAACCTGATGTCTTATTTTTCGGTGAAAAAGATTTTCAGCAACTAGTCCTAGTCCGTCAGATGGTTAAAGCGCTCGACTTACCGGTAGTGGTCATTGGAGTGCCTACCGTTCGAGACATAAACGGCTTAGCACTTTCTAGCCGAAACAAAAAACTTACTGTCGCTTCGCTGAAAGTCGCATCTCGTCTTTACCAGGCGTTGACTCTGGCGCAACAGGGGATTAGCGAAGGGAAGGCACCTGCTGACATAGAAGTCGAGTGCGTCGCTTACTTGCAGGCGATAGCAGAAATTGAACTCGATTATTTTGAAATATTGAATGAAGATTTGCAGACACCAAAACCCAATGAAAAATTGCGGGCATTGGTGGCAGCAAGAATTGGCGGCGTACGACTAATCGACAACATCTCTCTTAATCGTTAGGAAACAAGAAATGTTACTTGCTATTGATGTTGGTAATACCAACACAGTTATCGGGATGTTTTCCGAAGATAAGTTAACTCGATCGTGGCGAATTAAGACAGATTCCCGCCAGACTGCTGACGAAATGGAACTGACTTTTAGAGGTTTGCTAGTTGATTCACCAGATGTAACTGGCATTGTTTTGTGCTCAACTGTTCCGGCTGTATTGCGAGAGATGCGAACCATGCTTGAGCGCTATTACCCTGATGTGGATCGAGTGATTATTGAACCGGGTATCAAGACGGGTGTGCCTATTTTGACTGATAATCCCAAAGAAGTGGGAACAGATCGCATAGTAAATTCGCTGGCTGCATTCACGCTTTATGGGGGGCCTTCGATTGTTGTTGATTTTGGAACGTCAACCAATTTAGATGTCATTTCCGCAAAAGGTGAGTTTCTTGGTGGCGCCTTGGCACCCGGAATTGAGATTTCTTTAGATGCGTTGGCTACAAAGGCAGCTCAGCTGCGCAAAGTTGAACTTGTAACCCCACGTAATGTGATTGGCAAGAACACAGTTGAGGCTTTGCAGTCAGGGGCCATCTATGGGTTTGCTGGCCAAGTCGATGGGTTAGTAGATCGCATTGTTGAAGAGTTGGGAGTTTCGGTAACCGCAGTTATCGCTACGGGTGGTCTTGCTGGAATTGTTGTTCCAGAATCAGAGACCATTACGCATCACGAGCCCGATCTGACACTAATCGGGTTAAGACTTATGTTTGAGCGCAATCAGTAAGTCAGAGTCTGGCGCATTCAATGGATTGAGCCCGTACCCGATAATCTTGTCAGGTGACTACTGATCAGAACTTGCCTGTCGAAGAGGTCGACGACCTCCCCGAACAGATGCAGGTGCGTCGAGATAAGCGAGCCAGCATGCTCGCAAATGGTCATGAGGCTTATCCAGTTAGCTTGCCGTTGACAACCACAATTCAGGCAGTGCGCGCAAAGTACCCAGACTTAAATGCCGAAGATGAAACCGGTGAAATAGTCGGGATTGCGGGACGAATAATGTTCTTGCGCAATACTGGCAAACTTTGTTTTGCGCAGTTGCAGGCTGGAAGTGGAGAAACAATCCAAGCCATGCTTTCCCTAGACCGTGTTGGTGTTGATGGTCTTGAATCATGGAAGTCACTTGTTGATATTGGTGATCATATTTTTGTTCAAGGTGAAGTCATTTGCAGTAAGCGTGGGGAATTGTCAGTCACAGCAGACTTATGGCAGATGGCCGCCAAAGCGCTCCGGCCATTACCTAATCCACACAAACCGTTGAACGAAGAAACTCGTGTTCGTCAGCGTTACGCGGATCTAATCATGCGAGATACCGCGCGCAAAGTGGCTCGATTACGTCCAGCAACCATGACAAGTCTTCGAAATAGTTTTGCTAAACGTGACTTCATTGAGGTCGAAACCCCAATGCTCCAAACGATGCATGGCGGCGCAGCGGCACGACCATTTGTGACGGAGTCGAATGCCTTTGATATGCAAATGTTTTTGCGCATTGCTCCGGAACTTTTTCTAAAGCGGTGTGTCGTTGGTGGAATCGACCGGGTCTTTGAGATTAATAGAAACTTTCGCAATGAAGGTGCAGATTCAACTCATTCACCAGAGTTCGCAATGCTTGAGTTTTATCAGGCATACGCAGACTACAACGACATGGCAACTGTGACTCGAGAGTTAATCCAGGAAGCCGCAATTGCTGTGCACGGCTCTCTTGAGTTTGAGTTGGTTGAGGGTGGAACGCGAGATCTTTCTGGTGAGTGGGATCGAATCTATGTTTATCCCGCAGTCAGTGAAGCAGTCGGCCAAGAGATAACTCCACAGACCTCGCTTGAAACTTTGAAATCACTTTGTGCGCAGGCCGAGATTTCAGTAGACCCTAAGGCTGTAGCTGGAAAACTCGTCGAAGAATTGCTTGAGCACTACGTTGTTGAACACTTAACCAAGCCAACTTTTGTGTTTGATTACCCAGTCGATACTTCACCTTTGGTGCGCGATCATCGCACGCAGGCTGGGGTTGTCGAGAAATGGGATTTGTACATCGATGGGTATGAAGCGGGCACGGGTTATTCGGAGCTTGTTGATCCAGTGATTCAGCGTGAACGTTTAGTAGCTCAATCGGCACTTAAAGATGGTGGCGACATAGAGGCTATGCAGTTGGACGAGGATTTCTTGCGTGCCTTGGAATACGCAATGCCCCCAAGTGGTGGTGTTGGAGTTGGTATAGATCGCTTACTCATGACACTTACGGGATTGAACATTAGAGAAACTATTTTGTTCCCACTAGTGAAGCCTGAATAGTCATGACTTTAATCATCAGGGCGGCGCGTACTACCGATGTGCGTGCGGTGCGCGACTTAATTGATCTGTATACCCCTGATGGTCGCTTGCTTGAAAAGAATACGGTGACTTTATACGAAGATGTCCAAGAGTTTGTCGTTGCAGAATCTGATGGGGTAATAGTTGGCTGTGGTGCCCTGCACGTTATCTGGGAGGATCTAGCAGAGATTAGAACGGTTGCAGTGATTCCAGAGCTCAAAAGCCAGGGCATCGGAAGCCAGATTCTTGAAGTTCTCACCCGCCGAGCAATCGAGATGGGCATTGGGCGTTTGTTTTGCTTAACATTTGAAACCGCATTTTTTGGCCATCATGGTTTTGTGAAGATTGATTCGACCCCGGTTGACCCTTCGACCTTTTCCGAGCTGTTGCTCTCAGGTGATGAGGGTGTCGCGGAATTCCTAGAACTTGAGCGTGTTAAGCCCAATACTCTGGGCAATACTCGCATGATTAAGACCCTCTAGTTAGTTGTTCGCCACAGGCTTAGTAATTGTGTGTGAAATCACCAGATTTTGGGAACACTTGTCCAAGTAATGGCGTTGAATTAGATGTGTAAAGCGCGCGAAACAATGTGCGCCTAGCATTAGGTGAGACCAGATGATGAAGGAGTGGCCATGTTCGAGAGGTTTACAGATAGAGCTCGCCGGGTAGTTGTGCTTGCCCAAGAAGAGGCTCGCATGCTTAACCATAATTACATCGGCACTGAACACATTCTTTTGGGTCTTATTCACGAAGGTGAAGGCGTTGCCGCCAAGGCACTTGAGAGTATGGACATTTCGCTTGAAGCAGTGCGTGCGCAAGTTGAAGAAATCATTGGCCAGGGCCAACAAGCGCCAAGTGGTCATATCCCGTTCACCCCGCGAGCAAAAAAAGTTCTTGAACTTTCACTTCGCGAAGCTTTGCAATTAGGTCACAACTACATTGGTACGGAACATATTCTTTTAGGACTAATCCGTGAAGGCGAAGGTGTCGCTGCTCAAGTTCTAGTTAAGTTGGGTGCTGACTTAAATCGTGTTCGCCAGCAAGTAATTCAGTTGCTTCAGGGTTACCAAGGTAAAGAGCCACAAACACAAGGAGCTGGCTCATCCGAAGGAACACCTTCGACATCCTTGGTACTTGATCAGTTCGGTCGAAACCTAACTCAAGCAAGCCGCGATGGACAGTTAGACCCAGTTATCGGGCGTGAGCGCGAAATTGAGCGCGTAATGACTGTGCTTTCACGTCGCACGAAGAACAACCCAGTTTTAATTGGCGAGCCAGGTGTGGGTAAGACTGCAGTAGTTGAAGGCTTGGCGCAAAAGGTTGCTATCGGTGATGTGCCCGAGACGCTAAAAGATAAGCAGATCTACTCCCTAGACCTAGGCGCGCTTGTTGCTGGTTCGCGCTACCGTGGTGATTTCGAGGAAAGACTAAAGAAGGTTCTTAAAGAAATCCGCACTCGTGGAGACATCATCATTTTTATCGATGAAATCCACACGCTTGTGGGTGCTGGTGCGGCTGAAGGTGCGATTGATGCCGCAAGCATCCTCAAGCCAATGTTGGCCCGCGGGGAATTGCAGACGATTGGCGCAACAACTTACGACGAGTACCGCAAGTACATCGAAAAGGATGCCGCCCTAGAGCGTCGTTTCCAGCCGATTCAGGTGGATGAGCCTTCGCTTGCCGAGACGATTGAAATTCTTAAGGGCCTTCGTGATCGTTATGAGATGCATCATCAGGTTCAAATCACTGATGCGGCAATAGTCGCCGCTTCAACACTGGCCAATCGATACATCAACGACCGATTCTTGCCCGATAAGGCCATTGACTTGATGGACGAGGCAGGTGCTCGTTTGCGAATTCGGCGTATGACTGAGTCTCCTGAGTTGCGTGAACTTGATGAAGAAATAATTAAGGTCACTAAAGCCAAAGAAGCTGCGATTGATGCGCAAGATTTTGAGCGCGCTGCTTCATTGCGTGATGATGAAAAGAATCTCATCAGCAAGCGTGCAGAAACTGACAAATCATGGAAAGAGCGCGAAAGCACACAGGTTCCGGTTATCGATGAGGACTTGATTGCTGAAGTTTTGGCTTCAACAACTGGCATCCCAGCTTTCCGTTTATCCGAGGAAGAATCCTTACGTCTTCTTAAGATGGAAGGTGAGTTGCATCGCCGAGTTATTGGTCAGGAACAAGCAATTCATGCTTTGTCACAGGCGATCCGTCGTACCCGTGCCGGTCTTAAGGATCCAAAGCGTCCAGGCGGTTCGTTCATCTTCGCTGGACCTTCAGGTGTGGGTAAGACTGAACTGACTAAGGCGCTGGCCGAGTTCCTGTTTGGCGATGAAGATTCACTCATCCAGTTGGATATGTCTGAGTATTCCGAGAAGCACACAGTGTCTCGACTCTTTGGGGCACCTCCTGGATTCGTGGGTTACGACGAGGGCGGTCAGTTGACTGAAAAGGTCCGCCGTAAGCCTTTCAGTGTTGTGCTGTTCGATGAAGTTGAAAAAGCTCATCCCGACATCTTCAACTCATTGCTACAGGTGCTTGAAGAAGGTCGCCTAACAGATGCTCAAGGCAGAGCAGTGGACTTTAAGAACACTGTGATCATCATGACAACCAATCTTGGTACTCGTGACATTGCCAAGGGAGTAAGTCTGGGATTCTCGGATGCATCTGATTCGCTGACTTCATACGAGCGCATGAAGGCAAAGGTTAATGACGAACTCAAGACTCATTTCCGTCCCGAGTTCTTAAACCGCGTTGATGACATTGTCGTATTCCATCAGTTGAGCCAAATTGAAATCGTTCAAATTGTGGACATGATGGTTGAAAAGTTGGACATGCGTCTTCGCGATCGCGATATGGCTATTGAGTTGACTCCAGCGGCTAAGCAATTGTTGGCCCAAAAGGGTTACGACCCAGTGCTTGGTGCGCGACCACTTCGCCGCACAATTCAACGCGAAATTGAAGATCCGTTAAGTGAAAAGATGCTTTACGGCGACCTGAAGCCTGGTGAGATTGTCATCGTCGATGTTGAGGGTGAAGGCGCTGAGGCAAAATTCTCAATGCGTGGCGAATTCAAGGGAGAGTTACCAGAAGTACCAAGTGAAATTGTGGAAACTACTGAGTAAGTCTTTCTAATTTGGAACTCCATGAGAAAAGGTCCCTGTGCGTAAGTGCGCAGGGACCTTTTCTCATGTCGAATATTTACAACTCAGTGTCTTCTTGGACTACTGACTTTGATTTACGTCGTGATCCGCGAGTTGACTTTGCTCGAGCTATGAGATCAGCCGTAAACGGCGTGAACCCCCGTTTTGCCAGTCCCATAAACAAGACTGGAGCAATGAGCAGGACGACGGTTAGCAGGGCTGAGAACGGGATTGCTGAGCCACTGCGGTCAACATTTAGGGTAATTGGTTGCAGGGCAGCATAGATGGAATCTGTCCCAGTTCCAGTGTCCGTACCAGTATCTGTCCCAGTTCCAGTGTCCGTACCAGTATCAGTTCCCGTATCGGTACCAGTATCAGTTCCGGTATCTGTACCAGTGTCTGTCCCTGTTCCAGTACCAGTACCAGTACCAGTACCAGTACCCGAGCCAGTACCCGAGCCAGTACCCGAGCCAGTACCCGAGCCAGTACCCGAGCCAGTCCCAGCACCTGAATCAGTGCCAGAACCACCCTCTAGGCTTCCACTAAATGTCGGATTCGCGCAGTTAGATTTAGTTGCTTTGGCTGGAACGGCAACATGGCCTTCCACATCCCGGACCGCATCAAACACAATCTGTACCAGGTTAGGTGGCAATGGCGCATAGCCCAAAACGCTCGCCTTTTGTTGGCCATCACAGGCGAAATAAAGCATAAATCGAGAAAGCACCGCACCACGCTGTGGATTAAGTCCCGAAATCGGAGTGACCATGTACGAATACGAAGACAACGGGTAAGAAGTCGGTGCAGTATTACGATAAACACCAATTAGGTTCTGGGTGCGGTCCTTATTGAGGGTGGCTTTTTGGAGCGCTACTCCAACATTCTCGGGTTCAGGTAGGACGTATTTTCCAGCAGAATTCTGTAGCGCTGCTACCGGGAATCCACGCTGAATCGCGTAACCAGTTTCAACATAACCAATCGAACCAACGCCAGTGGACTTGTTAGCCACAAAGTTTGCGACACCATCTGAACCACTTTGTGCGATAGCACCCTTGAAGATCGGGTAGTTAGAAGTTAGCTCATTAGGGTTGTAGCCATTTGCCTTGGCGAAAGAGGCCCAGAGGCTTTTTTGCTCGGAAAGCAGGTAAGCCGAGAATTGAGCTGAAGTACCAGATCCATCTGAGCGAACTACTGGCGTGATTGCCTTTGAAGGAAACGCTTTGCCACCATTGTCAGCGGCAATTTTCTTGTCAGACCAATTGGTGATCTTGCCAGTAAAAATCCCAGCCATAGTTGCTGGCGATATGCGCAGATTTGTTACCTGGCGCCCAGCAACATCCTTTAGGTTGTACATCAAGGCCGTACCACCAGCAACGATTGGGAGATACTGGTACTTAGATCCTTGGGCTTTGAGAATCTTCATCTCGTTTGGCATGAATGGAATTTCTGTCACTGCAAAATCCACTTTGCCCTGAAGGTACAAAGAGCGGCCGGCGCTAGAACCAGTTCCGGTGTAGTTGATTTTGAGGCCAAGGCGAGATTTAACGTCTGCACGCCATTGATCAACGGCAATCTGGCTCCATGTTGACCCAGCGCCTTCGATGCTTACTGCACTATCAGCAGCTGCACCAGTGAGCGCAGTGCTCGATATTAAAAATGTTGTTAAAACAATGGCAAATGACTTCTTCATGTTTAGCCAAACCTTCCATTTACGTAATCCTCAGTGCGAGGGTCTATCGGATTGCCGAATACCTGTTCGGTTAATCCAGATTCGACAATGTGCCCTGGTGTATTTTCGGCAGCCAAGAAGAATGCACATTGGTGTGAAACACGTTGAGCCTGTTGCATGTTATGCGTCACGATAACGATGGTTACTCGCTCGGAGATTTCTACGATTGTCTCTTCAATACGGCGAGTTGATGTTGGATCAAGCGCGCTACATGGTTCATCCATGAGCAAAACTTCTGGTTCCACAGCAAGGGAGCGAGCGATGCAAAGACGTTGCTGCTGACCACCTGAGAGGCCACCACCAGGATCATTTAGTCTGTTGGCTACTTCAGCCCACAATCCGGCACTCCGCAAAGACTTCTCAACGATGTCATCTTTATTTGAGACTTTAATGCCAGAGAGTTTTAAGCCAGAAATTACATTGTCATAAATACTCATGGCAGGGAATGGATTTGGTTTTTGAAAAACCATTCCGATCCGTCGACGAGTGTCAGTAACCCGCAAAGTTGGCTCGTAGATGTCTTGCCCATCAAGCATGACTTTGCCAGCCAGTGATGCACTTGGAATCAACTCATGCATGCGATTCAGGGTTCTTAGGAAAGTCGATTTACCGCAACCACTTGGGCCGATGAGAGCAGTTACCTCGCGCGGACGCATGTTCAAGGAAACGCGATCCAATACCTTGCGCTCACCAAACCAGCAACTCACATTTTCTGCGACCAATCCACCGCGTTCTACCGCAGCCAAGTCCAAATTCATGTTCATGTCACTTCCTAGTGAAGTTGGTGTGTTAACTGACATTCGTTACCTCCGGGCGCCAGGTTGACGTGCACCGATGATTCGGGCCGTTGTGAAAAGGACAAGGACTAAAACGATGAGAACCAAAGCGCCACCCCAAGCACGAGCTTGTTGTTCTGGGAATGGATTTCTAATCAAGGTGTAAACAAAAAGTGGCAACGACGATTGCGCGCCAGAAAATGGGTTGGAATTCATTGCTGAGTTGCCGAAAGAAGTCATGATCAGTGGCGCAGTTTCGCCAACGGCACGAGCCACACCCAAAACTACTGATGTAACAAGACCGGCGCGAGCAGTTGGTAGCACAACTGACCAGGTGGTGCGCCATTCGGTTGAGCCAAGCGCGAGGGATGCTTCACGTAATCCACCAGGGACTAGGCGCAAGACTTCCTCAGATGTTCGGGTGATTGAAGGCAACATCAAAACTGACATGGCAAGAGCAGCAGCAAAACCAGAGAAGCTATTGCCAAATTGAATAATCCACACGGAGAAAATGAATAGCCCGGCAACGATTGAGGGAACACCTGACATTGCATCAACGAAGATTCGCACTGGGCGGCGGAGTGGCCCGCGAACTTCATTTAAGAACACGGCTGTGGCCATTCCAAGGGGAACGGAAATCAAAGATGCGATTCCAATTTGCTGCAAAGTACCAACAATTGCGTGTGCTGCGCCGCCACCCAAGTCCAGAGTTCCAGTTGAAGAAAGATCTTGAGTGAAGAATTCGCGATTAATACTTGGAAGACCCTTGCCGACGACATAAGAAATAATGAAGAGTAAAGGCATAAGCACTATAAGTGAGCCGGTAGCAATCAGCACAGACATCATTTTGTCGCGTGCCGCAAGCTTTCCTTGGTGCATGTCAGTGACCATGCGGTAAACCAACAGGAAAAACAGATACCAAATGGCGGATAAGCCAACTATGTTGCGGATAGTTGTAAGTTGAACAATCGCTACCCAGGTAATTGCACCTGCTGAGATTGCCGATCCTAAAAGCAACGAGATGTCATCTTGATGCCAGCCTCGTCCAGTGCGACGTGGTTCGTATGTCGCCGGAGTGAGATTTTGGGTAGTTGTCATTAAATGTCTACTCCTGCACCTGAACGAGAGCGTGAAACCACAATTGAAGCTAAGAAGTTAACCGCGAGGGTAAGGATGAAAAGGGCAAGTCCAGCTGCCATCAAGGCCGATAGTGAAAGGCCACTTGCCTCACCAAACTTCAACGCGATAAGTGCAGCAACTGAGTTAGCGCCAGTTTTTAGCACTTGTGGAGAGATTGTGAAAATTGGACTGATAATCAACGCAACTGCAATTGTTTCGCCAAGTGCCCGCCCAAGTCCAAGCATTGATCCACCGATGATTCCACCGCGCCCAAAAGGCAAAACCACAGTGCGAATCATGTCCCACCGAGTTGAACCTAAGGCAAGAGCGGCTTCACGTTCTCCAGGGGGAGCCTGACTAAAAACTTCGCGAACGACAGATGCAGTAATCGGCAAAACCATAAGCGAGACAATGACACCTGCTACGAATGCCGAGCTTGTATATGTCGGGCTATCCACGCGCAAGATTGGCACCCCGGGAAAGGTGCGCGATACTGCTCCGGCGAAAGGAACAAGTAGCGGCTGCAACACAAAGAGTCCCCAGAGACCATAAATGAGACTGGGGATCGCTGCGAGCAAATCGACCAGCGCCATAAGTGGTTTGCGGAGTGCTCTCGGTGCGAAATCAGTAAGGAACATTGCGATCGCGATAGCCAATGGGATAGCAATCAGCAGGGAAATAAAGGCGATGATGATTGTCCAGTACATGACTGCGAGAATGCCAAATTGTGGCGGAGTTCCTTGGGGTTGCCATTGTGTCTTAGTAAAAAATGACCAGCCAGCAAAATCTAGGGCTTCACTTGAGCGGATAAAAAGGAATGTACCAATGAACACCAAAAGAATTAAGGTAAGCAATCCAGCGCCTGTGGTCACTGCGCGATACCAGCGATCGGCACGAGTTCGAGTGGCCCCAACTGTTCGTGCTTCATCTTCTTGAGATGGCTCAGTTGGGTTGCTAAATGATATCGGTGCTTTATCGCTTGCGAATGACTTTGCTAGAACCTCTAAGTCGCTAGGTTCATTCGTCATTTCGCCTCCTCTTCGGAATTTACTGGGCAATTATTTAAACTTCTCTACCCTACTATTTTGCATGCTTATTAATGCAGCGATAACCCGTCAATGCCTCAAGGTAGCCAGCAGGTTAATTCTTGCTGTCAAAGGGGTTCTCAAGTTGATTTAGTGTCCTCTTTGCCGTCACAGTTAAGTATCGCAATTTAACTTAGATGACTGGAGTTTGTCTTGTTTCGTTTTGCTTCCATAAATGGCGCCAAGCGCTCGGCAAGTTTGACGTTACTTGCAGGTCTTGCGATTTCGCTTTTTTCGGGAATTGTCCTCGCGTCTGCCCCAAGTCAGGCCAGTGGAGCGCCCAATTTTGTTGTTTCCCCAGCTGATCGTCTTCGTGATGGTCAGGTTGTGCGCGCGACTTGGTCTGGGTTTGAAGCCGGTGCCCCAGTTTATTTGCGACAATGTGCTCTGTCTGCTCCTACTCAAACTCATTGCGGCAAACTGCAAGTTGAAACAACAGATAGCTCGGGTGGCGGAATTTCCCTTTTCCCAGTGCAGTCCACGGAGGGAACGGGCCACGGCATTGCTGGTGCCCCAGATCTTCGCTGTGGTGTTGGCTTTGAGTGTAAAATCGTGATTTCTACTGATAGTGATTACGAGATCCCAGATAATGGTCTTTCCGTTGCTCTTTCATTTGCTCTAGAGGCTTCCATTTGCCCTCAGGACGGTCAACAGGTAATTACTGGTGGCGGCACGGGTGGAGTATTAATTGCGCTACCGGATTGGCAGACAGCAGTTTGCCAAGACCCAGACCGCATCACAATAGATTACATTCGCACCAAAGGTGACACTATGGGTCGTCAAGATTTCCTATGTGGCCTTGGAGATTTTGCAGTCACCGAAGTCGCTGGTGAGCCAGGCGCAGTATGTCCTATGACTAAGCAGCCACGTGCACATGTGTTTGCCCCAGCGACAAACTCTGCTTTGGTCGTTGCCTACGCAATGCGAGATGCGGCAACTGGTCAACGAATCACAGACCTGAAATTAACTCCAGATATGTTGACGTGGGCGTTAACTGCGCAAACTATGAACTGGACCGGCACCAATGTTACGGATTTGAAGTCCCGTCAAATCGCTGCGCTCAATAGCACACACGTTTTGCCTTCAAACATTTTGGTTACTGGTCGAGCAGATTCTTCAGCCCTAAACATTTTGTTGACAAGGTTTATGTTGGAGCGTGCCCCAGATGCCATGGCACAAGCTCAATCACCATTTGACTTCACCGAGCCAACTGAATATTTCCCTTCGTATCCTGGGGCCAATGACTTGAAGTCAAATGCGGATGCAGTGGCTTTAGCAATTAAAAACTTTGATGAGATATATGGCCAATCTGGCATGCTTGCGGTAGTTGATGCTGCTACTGCGGAGTACTACAGCCTGCCGACAGTGGCGATTGAAAATGCGCAAGGTACAGCTTTTGTCTCTGCTACCGAAGATTCCATCTCTCGAGGTGTAAAAGCCATGAAATATGATTCAAATGGCACTGCTGTGGCAGACACTTCTCCGAGTGATCCTTATGCTTACCCAATGGTTTTTACCGCCTACGCTCAAGTACCTACTGAGTTGTCCTCTGAAGAAACGGTCACATCGCTGAAAACTTGGCTCACGTTCTTGGCTAGCGATAAAGCAAAGGAAGATACTCTTCCCGGTTATGTTCCGCTTACTGATTCCCAGCGGACGCGGCTCATTGCAGCGGCTGATGGAATCAAGGTGGCAGCCACACCTACCGAGTCGCCGACTCCAACACCAACTCCGTCTGAAACGCAGGAATCCGGAACGGATACAGGAATTGATTCCGGAATTGATTACCCGAGCATTGATTCCGGTTTTGGTACAGATGATACTGGCATTGATTTCATTGACCCAGGCTTTACCGTGGATGACACAATCGACTCGGTTATACCGGTAGACAGTGGCCAAGGGTCGGGTCAAGTAGTACCTTCTACCTCAATTTTTGCCATGGCAGCAAAATCCAAATCAGCACTACCAGGGGCCACTTTCCCAGCTTTGGTTTTGATTGGAATCAGCTTGAGCGCCGCTGGCCTTTGGAATCTTTTATGGAGTAAGAGCGCACAATGAGTAGTTTGGAACTAGACCAGTCATTTGACGAAACAAGCGAACACCTACAAGATCCAACTCAGATCATTGCCCGTAAACGATCAATTGTTGTGCTTATTGTTGGGGCAGTAATTGTGCTGACCTTGTTTGTTGAATTGCTCGGCAGCGTCTTGCTACAAAAGCGCGCCCAAGACCAATTGCTAACCCAATTCTCTGCAACTTTAGATACGGCCGCCTCTGCGTTTGGGCAAGTTGGTTTATCGCCACTGCCAGATACCGCACCGGCGATAGGTTCGGCAGTAGCAATTCTTTCCATTCCTAAGCTAGGAATTTCCCAGGTTGTCGCAGAGGGCAATCAAAGTTCGGTAACTCAGACTGGGCCTGGCCATGTGCCTGGTACGCCATTACCGGGTCAAATGGGGGAAGCAACAATAGTTGGACGCCGTAGCACATTTGGGGCTCCGTTCTACAAACTTAATAAACTCGTACCCGGTGATTTGGTGCAAGTTGTCACTGTCGAAGGGCAGTCAACTTATAAAGTCATTGCAACGCCTGCTGTGATTGAGGAACTACCGAGTAACAGACTTGCTTTAGTGAGTTCCAATCCGCCGATTTTGAGTACGGGCTCGATTGTGGTTTATGCCCAACTCGAAGGTAAGCCTTATGTTGGCACCCCGAAAAACTCTCCCTTCACGCCGACTCACTCAGGTTGGCCAACCTTGATCCTTTTAGGACTAGGTCTTTTTGCCCTGGTTAAGGGATCGCTATGGGCGCAAAAAACCTTTAATTCCAGGGTTCGTTGGGTGCTGCTGGTACCAGTTGGACTGGCCTTAGTTGCAGCTCTTACTTTGGCAATTGATGGGTTACTTCCCGCGACTATTTAGGGCAAATCGCATAATTTTTTGCACCCCCAATTGTTAACCAACTATTTCACTTGTTGTTAACTCTTTGGCACTCTGATTTTGCTCTCAGACGCTCTAATGGAGTTGTTGGGAAAGGTCCTGACAACTCTTGAGAATGAGGAAAATATGCAGAACGCAGTCAAGTTCAGCAAAGCAGCCAAGGCGCTTGTTGCTGGGTTTATTGTTGCCGGCGGTTTAGTTGCTACGTCACTACCGTCATCCGCCCTTACTACTCCACCTAGCACAACAGACACCATTCTTGTTGGTTCAGGTTCGGACACTACTTACGACATGATGAAAGCACTTGACAAGGTTTACTCCGGCGCAAATGGTTGTGCAACTATTTGGTACACCGGCGAGACTCAGCCATCCGATGGCTCGTGCTCACAAAATGATTTAGCTTCAGGCAATGGTACTGACAAGTCCAGTTACCCATGGGTAAACGATGGTCACACCACTCCTATCCAGCGTTACTCAGTTGGTTCAGGTTACGGTGTTAGCGAACTTTGCCTTCAAGGTAAAAATGCTGTTCGTCCAGTCAACTTTGCTCGTTCCTCATCTGCAGTTTCCACATCAAAAGCAGCTACTTGTGCCAATCTTGATTACATAGGTTATGCAAAAGATGCTGTTACTTGGTACCACGCAACTAAGGACAAGACAGGCGCTGATACAACTTCTGCTACTGTTGCCGACATCTCAAAAGCTGATTTGGTGAAAATCTACAACGGTACTTACACAAAGTGGAGTGACCTAAACGGCAAGGCCAAAGATGCAGCTGGAGAACTAGTTTCTGGTCTTTCAGATAACCTCATCAAGGTATACACAGTTTCAGCTGGATCAGGAACTTTGTCATACTGGACTTCAAGCATTGTTGCTCCGAAGTCAGGCGCTCTTAACACAGGTCAAGAAAATGCCCCAATGGCAATCTTTGATGATGGCAATGAAGCAGATGCTATTTACTTCATCTCCTACGGTCGTTACAAGCAGACTGCTGGTATCACAGGTTCACCAAACTCTTACTTTGGTAATGCAGTTTCCTCGAAGTACCCATTGGCAGCCGATTCACTAGGTAAAATTGATGGTATTGCACCAACTAACACCACTCTTGTTGCCTCAAGTGGCGCGTTCCCATTGTCTCGCACTGTATTCAATGTGACTCGATTCCCATCTGCAGAAACATCTAAGTATGTTGGACCTGATGGTTTCCTTTGCTCCTCAACAATTGGCGCAATCAAGGATCGTATCTCCGGTCGTACTTACCGTTCGCTAATCGATGATGCGATTCTTTCCGAAGGTTTCGTTCCACTTGGTTTGGGAACAACTGGTGGCGGAGTCGCTGGAACTTCACATTGCCGTGTCTCACAATCGACAATCACGGCAGCCGATGCAACTAAGCCTGCTGTTGGTGTTGATATTGGCGTAACTTACACAGGTCTTGCATCTGCAACCTTCTCATTCAGTGAACCAGTTCGTGGCATCAGTGCCGCAAACTTCACTGCTCAGGGCTCAGTTGTAACTAACACCACTGCTACTAGTGGCGTTTTCAAGTCAGCTGTTAACGGAGCACTTCCAGTAACACTTACTTGCTACAACCAAAAGGGCAATGTAGTTGCTGGCTGCGATTCTGCATCTAACGAAACTGATCCATACCAGTTGCAGTCTGTTTTGAAGGTAAAGGTTACTTCAAATGTTGCAGCTAACTCAGTTAGATTCATTGCGGCTGCTGGTGCTGGCGTAGACCTTGCTGGTAACACCTCACTTGCATTCTCAACCAAGGCAACTACACTTGCTGATCTAAGCGCCGGTGTAAGTTACAAGAACGCTTGGGCGAACAACACTGAGACAGTAACCGCAAAGGCAAAGTACTACTCCGTTTACGGTAATGACATCTCAATCTCCCTAACTGGTGGCGCTTACATCTACATCGATGGTGTTCAGGTCTACAACCCGAATGCTGTTATCAACAACGCGGCTATCCCTGCAGTTCTTAACGCAAACGGCTCGATCAAAACTGCTGCTAAGGCTGCTTACAAGTCCTACCCAACGACTGGCAAGATCTTCACCTCAGGTACTTACACCCTGAGTGGAGCTACTGCAATCAGCGCTGGTGGAACTAGCACCACTCGCACCAACCCAACTGCATTGTCAACTAATGCAGCATTCACGGCTGGTGCTGGCTGGCACACAATCAAGGTAGTAGTACAAGCAGGACCAACTGCTGTAACTGAACTATCTGCAAGCTAGTCAATTAACTAAGACAAAGACCCTGATCCTGCTTCGGCAGGGTCAGGGTCTTTGCTTTGTTCTAGACTTGTTGAGATTGCAAGAGCGCAAAAGGAGTAGGCCAATGTTTCATGGCACATTGGGTAGTGCATTCCAAGTTATTGGTTTT
>CAIVPQ010000015.1 GCA_903907835.1 uncultured Actinomycetes bacterium | reverse complement strand
GGAGTCATTGCGACAAATCGCCCGGTCACCGCGGCGATGGCAATTCAAGTCGCAGATGTATTCACCGAGGTAATTGTTGCCCCAGGTTTTGATGATGATGCATTAGAAATTCTGACTCGCAAAGCCAACATCCGCTTGCTTGTTGCCGAACCAGTTGATCTAACACCAGAAGCCGAAATACGCCCAATTTCCGGCGGACTTTTAATCCAAACTCAAGATCGATTCCAAGCAGATTGTGACAGACCAGAAAATTGGACTTTGGTTTCAGGTGCTCCTGCTGATGCTGCGACTCTTAACGATTTGTCTTTTGCTTGGCATGCGAGCCGTTGTGTGAAATCAAATGGCATTTTGATTGCTAAAGATTTAGCCGCTGTCGGTATCGGGATGGGCCAAGTTAATCGCGTTGATTCGGCACGGTTGGCAGTTTCTCGCGCAGGGGATGAGCGTTGTCAAGGTAGCGTGGCTGCCTCTGATGCGTTCTTCCCGTTTGCTGATGGCCTTCAGGTTTTGTTGGACGCGGGCGTTAGGGCAGTCGTACAACCAGGTGGATCTGTTCGCGACGAAGAAGTTATCGCCGCCGCAGTAGCCGCTGGAGTAACTATGTACTTCACTGGCACTCGCCACTTCTTTCACTAAAACATGACTACGACTCGAGTAAATCCTTGGCATGTGCTGTTTGGATTTTTAATTGCGTGCTTTAACAGCACTCAGGCTCGGGTCAATGGTCAGCTAGGTCACCTATTAGGTAATGGCGTGATGGCGGCTTTCGTGTCGTTCATCTCTGGGCTATTTATTCTCTTCATCATCGTGTTGGCATCTACCAAAGTGCGACGCGCTCTATTTAATGTTCCAAACCTAATTCGCAGCGGTTCATTAAATTGGTGGCAATGTATTGGTGGTTGCGCCGGCGCTTTCTATGTAATCGGTCAAGGAACAGTTGTGCCGGTTGTTGGGGTTGCAATTTTCGTCATTGCCACTGTGGCCGGGCAAAGTGTTTCGTCCTTGCTCGTCGACAAAGTTGGTCTTGGCCCTGCTGGGCCTAAAGCAATCACCTGGATGCGCATCTCGGCTGCGGCGGTTGCAGTAATCGGAGTTGCAGTCTCGGTAACTGGCCGCGATCAATCCGGACAGTTTTCCTTGCCCCTTGTTATCTACGCTTTCTTTGTCGGGGGAGTGACCTCGGCTCAACATGCGCTCAATGGGCGAGTTGCCGTAGCAACTAAGCAACCAATGGCAACAACGACTTTGAACTTCACCATGGGAACCTTAACTTTGCTGTTGGTTTTGTTGTTCACTCATTTTGTGCAACACACTCCAATCCCAGTCCCGCCTGCGCCATGGGAGCAACCACTGTTGTGGACTGGTGGCTCAATTGGAATCTGTTTCATCGCCTCAGCCGCAGTCTTGGTGCGCAGCCTTGGCGTGCTGGTTTTCTCGCTGGTTTCAGTGGTCGGCCAACTTACCGGCGCAGTGTTGCTTGATATACTTTTCCCAACAGCCGGCAACCATGTAACTGCCCAAGTTGTTCTGGGAGTAGCGATCACAGGTGTCGCCATTGCAATGGCAGCAAGTAGCGGCTGGCGTGGCAGACTAGTGCCTAATGAATAACGACCTACGCCGCCAATGGCCAATTTTGAGTGTCTATACGGGCATCATCTTGGCGGTAATTGC
>CAIVPQ010000014.1 GCA_903907835.1 uncultured Actinomycetes bacterium | reverse complement strand
TGGATTCACTGCAAAATTTATTGCGCCTAAGTTGGTCCCCGTTGTAGTCGATACCGATTCCACAGACTCAAAAGACGCGATTGAAGTGGCGAAAGAAGTAGCTAAGGAAGCGGCAGTCACTACTGCTATCGCACTCTCAGTGACAGTTGCTGTTGCTGCTGGAGCGGCTGCATCAGCTGCGGGTGCTGCGGCTGCAGCAGGCAGTGGCGCTGGTGGAGCAACGGCTCGTGTTGCTGGTGCCGGTGCTAGCGCAGGTCCAGGGACCGCAGCAGCATCTGAAGCGGCCGATGCTGCTGATGCTGCCGACGGTGCAAGTAAATCATCTGGTATCCAAGTTGCCACGCATGTAGGTGATCAGATGGCCTTATGGGGCTCGGGTCTGCTAATTGCATTGGATAGACCTTCGCGCACAATTGTTCGCAAGGTCGCTCGAGTATCTCCGTTAACATCCAAGTTGATTAATGATGCGTCTTACCTAAGAGCAACCCTTGGAACCTTGTCTCTAGTACTTCCTGTTTTTGCCCTTTTGCTAGCACTTAAAGGCATCAGCTCTTTAGGTGATCAGGTTGTTCCACCGCCGACGGCCATCTTTGTAGGCATTGTTCTCATCGGTGCCTTTGATGCGTTTGCAGCCTTCTTGGCTATGACTGTTTTCTGTGTGGTTGCCCTAGTTAAGTCATCTTCTATCGACTTTGCTGACATCAGACTAGTTCTGTGCCTCATTCTGATTAGTTTTGGACCAAGTATGCTCGCAGCTGCCTTCCGAAACTTCCGCCGCCCAGTCACGAGCTCAACGGACCACTGGTACGAAAGACTGGTCGATCTCGCAGTCGGTTCGTTCATCGCAGGCTGGGCTGTTAAGAACATCATTGGCGTATTAAACCCAATCTCAGGTACTGAATACCTCGTGGTAACTCATGCTGATGAAATTGGCATGCTACTTGCGGGAGCAATAGCAATAAGGGTTGTCGCTGAAGAAATTGCTGCTCGCTATTTCCCTCGAAGGCTTGCCACAATTGACGTTGCCGATTTCCCTGAGGCAAATGTTGTGCAAAAGAATATTTCCCTAGTCTTACGCGCCTGTTTCTTTGGATTCCTAATGGCGGCGTTCATCACTCAAGTTTCTTTGCTTTACATAGGAACTGCCTTATTCATCCTGCCTGCTTTTGTAAATCTATTTAGCCACAAACTTCCGAATATTCCTAAGCTGTATCAACTGCTGCCGGGTGGTTTGCCAGGCTTAACCTTTGGTCTTGTATTCGCGACTACTGCCGGTGCACTTGTAGCGAAATACTTGCCAAATCTTTCTGATGCAGGTTCCTTAACATTCGTTGGAGCAACTGGGGCCTCGGCAATGCTCTCTGTGATTGGCATGTTTGGTCGTGAGCCTGTTGAGGGAGATGTCCGCTGGTATCTTCGTCCCAAAAATGTATGGATTTATCGACTCGGCGGAATTGTGGTTTTCGCATTAACTTTGCGGGCCACTGGGATTGTCTAAAGCCCGAGTTAATTAGGCGTTTACTTGCGATGCTTAATTTATGTGGAAGGCGCATTCGCGCATGTCGCAATACAGGCGTAGCCTCAAGACATGGCAATCACAGTTCGCGAAGTCGCAATAGAAGAGATTGAGGACCTTCTCCCGATCTGGGATGAGATTAATCTTGGCGCAGTGACTCTAGATAAATCTGCGTTAATCGCTCGCATAGAAATCTCACAATCAAGCGAGTCGCTAAAGTTAGTTGCGGCCTGGGATGGCAATCGTGCTGTTGGAATCGCGTGCATAAGTATTGCTGATGTCGGTGTTTGGGCAGAGTCTCTAAGCCTGCAAGTTAGTGGCCTACACGTCCTAAAAAATTCACGGCACCGCGGAGTTGCTAAAGCAATATTGAATAGCGCGCTTTCTTATGCAGACAAATGGGGATGCGTGAACATCATGGCATCCGTGCCACCGAATGAGCGTGAGGCAAGTAGGTTCTTTGCTCGCTTGGGGTTTGCTCCAATTTCAACTCGTCGAATATCAGACACCGCAGTCTTGCGCAAGAAAATTTCCGCTGAACCATCGCGCCTGGTGGCCCAAAGAATTCGTCGGCGAACTCAGAGCCTGCTTTCAGGTGAGATTAAGTTAAGTCCCGGAGCAAACAAGTAACTCTCGCGGTACAAAGCTTGTTGCCTTCGCTGTCACAAACCGCAACCCCATAGATAGCCAAAGTTTTACCAACACTGATTGCGGTTGCTGTGCCGGTTACAAAACCATCTCGGGCACTTCGATGATGTGACCCGTTAATCTCGATACCCACAGCTGTGCGTCCTTCACCGGCCGCGATTTGCGCGCCGATCGAGGCGAGGGTCTCAGCCAGAGCCATCGATGCGCCACCATTTAAAAGGCCAAAAGGTTGAGTGTTTCCACGCACTGGCATAGTGCCAATAATTTCAGTAGCGGATGCCTTAGTAATAACAATCTCGAGCCGCTTCGCTAATGCACCAGCCTCGATGTTATTCATTTGTTCATTTGCATCATTCATCACAAATCACCTCTGTTATCAACCTACCTCGTGTCAACGAAATCATCGCACTCTAGTATCTAGATGTGGCAAACTCGCAGAATTTTTTAGTCCTTGATGGTCACTCCCTTGCCTATCGCGCGTTTCACGCTCTACCGGTAGAAAACTTCGCAACCAGCAGCGGCCAACACACAAACGCCGTGTACGGATTCGTTTCGATGCTCGTCAATGTTCTAAAGGAACGTCAACCTACGCATATTGCAGTTGCTTTTGATCTTTCACGCGATACCTTCCGCGCAAAGCGATACCCAGAATACAAAGCGACGCGTGCCAAGAGTCCACCTGAGTTCGCAGGCCAAGTGGAACTAATTAAGCAAATTCTTGAAGCGCTCAACATCCCAGTTGTAACAGCCGAAGGTTTTGAAGCCGACGACATTCTGGCGACCCTAGCGCACACCAGCAAAATCCCAGTAAGCATTGTTTCGGGTGATCGAGATTCTTTTCAATTGATCAGACCTGATGTGACAATTCTTTATCCGCGCAAAGGCATGTCGGATTTGGTGATCATGGATAACGAGGCAGTGCAAGCAAAGTACGGCGTGGACGCAGTTCGCTATCGCGACCTG
>CAIVPQ010000013.1 GCA_903907835.1 uncultured Actinomycetes bacterium | reverse complement strand
GCGAACTTCCAACCAGTTGATCGTTCCTTGGGTTATGGACCGAAAGAATGCGCTGCTGCTTCAGCTTTCAGAAGAAGGCGCACCTGAAATAACCGTTGCAACAGTTCAATACGCATTGAAACGCGGCATTGAGTCTGTCTATCAACTGGAAGAATCCGAGCTATTGGCCGAACCATTGCCAGTTCGGAAGAATCGAAGTGGTGTGCTTTTTTACGAAGCCACTGAAGGCGGTGCTGGGGTATTGACTCGACTTGTGCATGACGAAGAGGCTGTGGCAAGAGTGGCATATGCAGCTCTAAAAGTACTGCACTTTGATCTTTCAGCATTTGGCGAGCCTCTTCCTGCTGCAGACCATTTGCATGACGTGAGCGGCACAAAATGTGTAGCTGGCTGCTATCGCTGTGTTTTGTCTTATTACAACCAACCCGATCACTTGGTTATAGATAGGCGCGACAAGGCAGCACGTGCTTTGCTACTGCGTCTGGCAGGTGTCAAAACTCAACTGCTTGCTGCATCTGATATCGGGTCGCCACCCAGTGCACAAGGACCATCCAGTTATTCGTCAGCATCACCAACGGCAGCTTCTGAGGAAAATTTAGTGGGCTTCAATGCGGGGAAGTTAGGACTTCCCGAGCCCAGTGAAACTGGCGCGACTTTGGCGGAGGTAGCCACTATCGCGCTTTGGAGAAGCAAACGAATTGCATTGGTCTTGGAGGGCATATCGCCCAACCCATTGATTGATCGTGGCTTGGAGGTCGTTCTATGGCCGCTATCGCCTTTGGCCCAAGAAGAAGCCGTCAATAGGCTCGCCAGTCTTCTTAATTGAGAAAATAATTTATGAGTGCAGTTTTAACTGATCTTGGAAACGCCATCTTTCCACCTGGTGCGTTAGTACGCGCACGTGGACGCGAATGGATCGTCATGCCAGGTAGCAGCCCTGAGCGTCTACGCCTTCGCCCTTTGTCCGGAAGCGAGGCGGACGTCGCAGTGGTGTCTCCTGCGTTAGAAGCCACCTTTGACCCGGTAGTGCCTGCGACCTTTCCATCTCCGACAGTCCAGCAGGCTGCAAATCACGAAGAAGCGCTCCTTTTGCGTGACGCCTTGCTGATGTCACTTCGACGGGGCGCAGGTCCATTTCGAAGTTTTGGCAACTTGGCTTTTCAACCCCGCGCTTACCAATTGGTTCCGCTTCTGATGGCACTTAAACAGGACGTCATACGACTCCTAATTGCTGATGACGTTGGTATCGGTAAAACCATTGAGGCCGGAATGATTGCTCGAGAGCTTCTTGATAGAGGCGAAATTCGACGATTTGCTGTTCTTTGCCCACCACACCTGGTTGAGCAATGGATCCAAGAGCTCGATGATCGGTTTCATATCAAATCAGTAGCCGTCACTGCCGCAAGTGCCGCTCGGCTTGAGCGAGGCCTGCCAGTAACCGATAACATTTTTACAGTTCACCCACACACCGTTGTGAGCCTGGACTACATCAAGAGTGACCGCAGGCGAGGTGACTTTGCCAGTCGTTGTCCTGAACTGGTGATTGTGGACGAGGCCCATACTTGCGCAGGTAGCGGTGGTGGCCGACACCAGCGTCACGATCTGTTGAGACTGCTTGCAACAGACGCTCAGCGACATATGCTGTTTTTAACAGCAACCCCTCATTCTGGCGACGAAGACAGTTTTCACAGCCTACTTGGCCTACTTCACACAGATTTCCAACAACTGGGTGCCGTGACTGGCACCGCCCGTGATGAATTGCGCAGACGCTTGTCAGTTCACTTCGTTCAGCGTCGACGCCAAGATATCAACGAGTGGAACGATGAGGGTGTTTTCCCCCGGCGCGAGACAACCGATCTCCCATACAAATTGAGCGGTGGATGGGGCGTCTTCTTTGATGCTGTCTTGGACTATTGTTCAGAAGTTGTCGAGCGTGCAGGCACAGACCAACGCCGCCAAAGATTAAATTTCTGGGGCACTTTAGCCTTGATGCGTAGCGCGGCAAGTAGTCCGGCTGCCGCATTGCAATCTCTCCGAACGCGAATGGCCACGCAGGTAACTGATGCCGATGAGGACGTATTGCGAGAGCGGGTATTCGATGGTGCAGAAGACGCAATGGTCGACGATGACGCTGAGCTGCCAGCTGACAGTGCAGAACCAGGACTGAAGGATCTCATAGACCAAGCACAAACACTTGCGGGTGAAGGTGGTGACCCAAAACTTGCCGCTTTGCGCAACCATTTAGAAAAAGAACTCCTTAACAAGGGCTTTGCCCCTGTAGTTTTTTGCCGCTACATCGCAACAGCGCACTACCTCCATCAACACCTAAAAAGTAGATTTCCAGGAGTAACCGTAGGAGTGGTGACCGGCGAATTAGCTCCTGAGGAGCGAAAAGCCTTAGTGGCCGAACTTGGCGAGGCCGATCGCCCCATGCTGATTGCGACAGATTGCATGTCAGAAGGTATCAATCTGCAAGAGCATTTCAATGCCGTTGTTCATTATGACTTGAGTTGGAATCCTACCAGACACGAGCAGCGCGAAGGTCGCGTCGATCGTTTTGGTCAAGAAAGTCGCGTCGTGCGTGCCACGCTGATGTACGGCCAGAACAATCCTGTAGATGCAGTTGTTTTGAAGGTCATATTGCGCAAGGCCAAAAAGATCCGAGAAGAACTGGGAGTTCCCGTCCCATTGCCGGACAACGACCACTCACTAACTCAAGCGCTTATGCAAG
>CAIVPQ010000012.1 GCA_903907835.1 uncultured Actinomycetes bacterium | reverse complement strand
GCTTGCACCCATGCACCTGTCATGACAGCGAACTGGGAATTCTTGGACAACATGACTCCAGAATCTGCAATTGATGTCATCGATAAGTTGATCGACGGACAAGCAGTGCAAAGTACTCGTGGACCAAAAATTCCAACCTTCAAGGAAAATGAATTGCTCCTTGCTGGATTCGATGATGGTCTTGTTGATTTCGGTGGCCAAGCAGATGCATTCATGCTTGCCGGTCTTAACCGCGCCAAGGAACTTGGCCAGTCTGCTCCGGAGGGCACCAAGTGACTCTGACTCCTGTATTAACTGCGCACTGGGATGATGCAGATTCCTATTCAATTGCTGGTTACATGCGCCATGGTGGCTACGGTGCTTTCAAAAAAGCATTTACCTCAACACCAGATGAAATCATTACTTTAGTTAAAGATTCTGGCCTTCGTGGTCGTGGTGGCGCTGGCTTCCCAACTGGTTTGAAGTGGAGCTTCGTTCCGCAAAACGATGGTAAGCCGCACTACCTAGTTATCAATGCCGATGAATCAGAGCCAGGTGCTTGCAAAGACATCCCATTGATGATGGCTAACCCACATTCACTAATCGAAGGCATCATCATTGCGGCATACGCAATGCGCGCCAATCATGCATTCATTTATATCCGCGGTGAAGTTCCCCAGGCATTCCGTCGAGTTAACAACGCAATCCGCGAGGCATACACCGCAGGTTACCTGGGCAAAAACATCATGGGATCAGGTTTTGATTTGGAAGTTGTTTTGCACGCTGGTGCCGGTGCATACATTTGTGGTGAAGAAACTGCGCTCCTAGATTCCCTTGAAGGTCGTCGCGGTCAGCCGCGCCTGAAGCCACCGTTTCCTGCGGTGGCTGGACTTTACGCATCACCATCTTGTGTAAACAATGTTGAGACAATCGCGAACATCCCATCCATCGTGAACAATGGTGTTGATTGGTTCCGTTCATTCGGTACTGAAAAATCTCCCGGTTTCAAACTGTTTGCTGTTTCGGGCCATGTAAATCGCCCAGGCATTTACGAAGCTCCGCTTGGAATCACAATGCGCGAACTTCTTGAGCATGCTGGTGGTGTTCGTAACGGACACTCAGTTAAGTTCTGGCTTCCTGGTGGCTCATCAGTGCCGATGCTTACGCCAGATCTACTTGATACGCCATTGACTTACGAAGACATCGCGGCCGCGGGATCGATGTTGGGTACTGGAACGCCAATGATTTTTGATGAAACAACTTCGGTTGTGCGCGCTGTTACTGGTTGGCTGGCTTTCTACAAGCACGAGTCATGTGGCAAGTGCACTCCATGTCGTGAAGGTACTTACTGGATCAGCGACCTACTTCATCGCTTTGAAGAAGGCCATGGCACCGAATCAGATCTCGACAAACTTGTTGAACTTTGTGGTCAGATTGCTGGGCGCTCGTTCTGTGCTCTTGGTGATGCAGCTGCAACACCATTCCCAGCTGCGCTTAAGTACTTCCGCGACGAGTTTGTGCAAGCAACGCACACGCCAGCGAATGAAACTTATGACCCAACAGCCGCCACAGTATTTGCTGGAGTTACTCGATGACTGTAACCACTCAAACCGTAACTGTCACAGTTGATGGCGTCACAATCGAAGTGCCTGCTGGCACCTTGATTATTCGTGTTGCCGAAATGTTGGGCACTGCGATTCCACGTTTCTGTGACCATCCACTTCTAGAGCCAGTTGCGGCCTGTCGCATGTGTCTTGTCGAAGTCGAAGGACAAGGAAAGCCTGTTCCTTCATGTGCAGTGACTGTTGCTGATGG
>CAIVPQ010000011.1 GCA_903907835.1 uncultured Actinomycetes bacterium | reverse complement strand
TGACTTAACAAGCGCTGCTGCATCGCGAACTGCAACGGAATAATGAGTGAACGCTGCGGGATTAAGAATGACTGGTGAGTCAGTATCAGCAGCCTCTTGCAACCATTCGACCAGTTCGCTCTCAGAATTAGTCTGCCGAAAATCAATCTCAAAATTGTTTCTCGCGCCGAAGTCAATACAAGCTTGCTGAATCTCTTCCAAGGTCAAAGTGCCGTAGATTTCAGGCTCGCGAACTCCGAGTCGATTCAAGTTCGGTCCGTTGAAGATAAACACTTTGGCCATGTTAACTACCTTGCACTATTGAATGGTAAGCAGCAACTAGCAACGCTGGATCCGGACCTTCAAGAATCGAAGGCTTTCCGATATCCTCGAGAATAACGAAGCGCAAAACATCGCCGCGGGATTTCTTATCAATCTTGATGGCAGCAAGCAATTCTGACCATTTCCCATCGCGATAACTCGTAGGCAACCCAACAGATTTGAGGATGTTTTCGTGACGTTCGAGAAGAGATTGGGTCATCTTGCCACTCGAAAAGGCCAAGTGCGCGACGTACATCATGCCCACAGCTACAGCTGACCCATGGCGCCACGAATAACGCTCAACACGCTCAATTGCATGTCCGAACGTGTGTCCGTAGTTGAGGATTTCGCGACCCGCTGATGTGCCAAGGGATTCCTTCAAATCCAAACCGACGACGTCGGCCTTGACCTGAATTGCTCGTTCGATAATCTCCTGGGTGTGTTCCCACTCAGGATTAGTGGCCGCCTCGGGATTTTCCTCGATTAGTTGCAAGATTCTCTCATCTCGAATGAAACCAGCCTTGATGATTTCAGCGAGGCCACCTATGTAATCATTTCGATTTAGTGTCACGAGCGAATTTAAGTCGCAGAGGACTGCGATTGGTGAATGAAATGCACCGACAAGATTCTTGCCCTCTGCCGTGTTAATCCCTGTCTTTCCGCCTACTGCAGCATCAACCATGGCCAACAATGTTGTCGGGATATGTAGAACTCTTATACCACGCAACCAAGTTGCAGCCACGAATCCAGCAAGGTCTGTCGTGGCTCCCCCGCCGACTGAAATAATTAAGTCATTCCGGGTAAATCCCGCTTGCCCTAATGCCATCCAGCAAAATTCTAAGACTGATGCATTTTTGGATTCCTCGGCATCAGGCACTTCAATTGAGATTGAGGTAACCCCAGACATTGAATTGCGAATCACATCTGCTGTGGTTTGCAAGGTTGCCGGATGAATCACGGCTACCCGGTCTGCGTCTGCCAAGAAATTGGCTATATCGCCCAACAATTCACGACCTACGATAACCGGATACTGATGTTCTGCACTCACATAAATAATGGACATATTCACTTATCCTCTGGTAGTCGCAACAAAATTGCCTTACAAACATCTTCGGGTGTCAGGTCTGTAGTGTCGATGCTGATTGTGGCAGCTGATCGATACAACGGCTCACGAGCATTCAGAAGAGTCGATAGTTGCCCGCGGACGTTGCCGAGTAGCAGCGGACGATTGCGATTCATTCCAACACGTTCAACGGCGCTAGATAATCCAGCAATTAACCAAACAACCACATGATTCTTAATGTTTTCTAATGTTTGTTCACTGCCTAAAGCCCCACCGCCCAGCGCAAGGACTCCATCTTGAGCAGTTAGAGCCTGTGAGATTTGATCCTCTTCGATTTTACGAAATAAAGCTTCGCCATCTTGAATGAAAATATCGGAAACACTTTTCCCGGTTAATTCCTCAATTAGTTGGTCGCTGTCCTTGAAAGTGACATTCATCTCTTTGGCCAGCAATGCACCAACCGTAGTTTTCCCAGCCCCGGGAACACCGACCAACACGATCACGCCCATCGAATCAGATTTTCAGATTTGCAAGAAAACTTGAAATGTTGCGTGCTGTTTCATCGACATGATCGCCGCCGAATTTTTCAAGCAGAGCATCTGCCAGAACAAGTGCAACCATAGCTTCAGCAACTACACCAGCCGCTGGAACTGCACAAGCATCAGAGCGCTGGTTGATGGCAACAGCTGGCTCGCCAGTAGCCACATCGACTGTCGCAAGTGCTTTAGGCACAGTCGAGATGGGTTTCATCGCGGCCCTGACACGAAGTACCTCTCCTGTGGTAATTCCACCTTCAGTTCCACCACTTCGAGCAGTGTGTCGACGTAGCTTTCCGTCCTCATTAAAAATCTCATCATGCGCATTTGATCCTCGACGGGCGGCAACATCAAAGCCGTCGCCAACTTCTACGCCCTTGATGGCTTGAATACCCATAAGGGCCCCGGCAAGTCGAGAATCTAATCGACGATCCCAATGAACATGTGAACCAAGGCCGACTGGTACACCGTATGCCAATACCTCAACAACTCCACCTAGGGTGTCACCGTCTCCTTGCGCACTCTTAATCTCCTCTTGCATTTCAGCGCTAACCGTCGAAGTGAAGCAACGTACGGGATCGTCATCAATCTGCGCTAGATCGGAATAGGTTGGTAGGTCGCTGCTATCTGTTGCAACCGAACCAATTCTTACGACGTGACTCAGAACCTCAATTCCAGCGGCCTGACGTAAAAACCGTTTAGCAACCTCGCCGAGTGCAACTCGAGCGGCAGTTTCACGAGCACTGGCTCGTTCCAAAATTGGGCGAGCATCATCTAGCGAATACTTCTGCATTCCAGCTAAATCAGCATGTCCTGGCCGGGGACGTGTCAGAGGCGCATTCCGAGCAAGATTTTCTAAATCAGAGGCATCAACCGGATCAGCAGACATGACTGCCTCCCATTTGGGCCACTCAGAGTTGCCAACAACAATGCTTATTGGTCCACCTTGAGTTAAGCCATGACGAACGCCACCGGTTAGAGATACGGCATCCTTTTCAAACTTCATTCGGGCGCCACGACCAAATCCCAGCCGTCGTCTTGCTAGTGCGTCTTGCACATCAACAGTTGAAACCTCTACACCTGCTGGCAGACCTTCTACAATTGCCGTCAACGACGGTCCGTGTGATTCCCCAGCCGTTAACCATCGCAACATGGTTCTATTCTCCCATGTCTGCAGTCCAATTTGCACATTGGGCGCACCGCACCAGCAAAACTAAAAGGCAATCCAGAGACAGGTTGTAATAGTCGCCACAGTCAAGAAAGGTCCAAAAGCTATGTGGTCTCCAAGTCGGATTTCTCGCCTTAAAGATTTTCCTACACTCCAAAGTGCTGCCATAGCGAAACTTGTCCAAATGAAAATCATCCAACCATCTGGATTTGTCCAACCAACCAGCAAACCTAGGATGAAGGAATATTTAACATCACCCATTCCTAGTTGACCACGACTCATTAGGTGCAGGATTACAAAGACACCTAGACACAAGAGCGCTACTTTGATGGCCTCAAGAAACTTGCTGAAGTCATCCCCCGAGAATGAGAGAACAGCAAGAGTGAAAAATACAAGGAAAAAACATTTGATCATATCTCGGTTGGGCAATCTATGTGATCTGCAATCTGTAACGCTCAGAGACCAGCCAAAAGGTAAGAATAAAATAACCGGCAACCAAACATGAGCGTACTCAAACATGTCGACCAGCTACCCAATTCAGGATTCTTGCTAGATGTTCAGAGCACTCTCTAGCGCAGTGCGCATGGCTGCAATCGGCGCTTGCTCCCCTGTCATCGCGTGAACCTGCTGACACGCTTGATGCAAGAGCATTAAATGACCAGAGCATGTGGCGGCGCCTAGCTTCTGCCACGTGTGGGCAAGGCGCGTTGGCCATGGCGAATAGACCACATCAAGAAGTAGGCCTTGTGCCTCGTCAATCTCATCGCATAGAACATCTGCTACCCCTGCGGGAGTTGTGTTGATAAC
>CAIVPQ010000010.1 GCA_903907835.1 uncultured Actinomycetes bacterium | reverse complement strand
TACACCCGGATCGCCAAAACTCTCGACGACTGGGCCTCCTGATTCGCGCACCACTCGTGCAGTTATCGGCCCGCGGACAGAAACATACTTTGCATGCTTGTTGAGTTCTAATTCATCAGTACTAATGCCAGTTCCAGCCACGATCGAGTTGGACTTAATAAAGCGCCCAATTGAACCCAGCCCAATAATGTGCTCTCGCTTGGCGACTCGAGTAACTGACTGATACAAAACCTTTTGGTCTGTGTAATGGCTAACAATCAAAGGGCTGAGCCAGTCACCAAAGTTTCCTGGGAAAGGACGAGCCCACCAAGCCAAGGTAATCGACGAGTCAGATGGCTTGGCCGCATAGTAGGAAAAGCTGCGAGCAGCATCAATGGTCTTTGATTCTGCATGATTGGGAATGTAATTCACTTCGAACTTTTCAATCGCGGCAGTAAATGTCGAAGTTGAACCAGCCATTCCCTGGCTTAAGATTTCACTCACCATATTTTTGCGAGTTGGATCTGCTCCGGCAGTCTTTCGGCGAGTAAGAACTCCAGTTATGCCCGAGCTGTCAACTACGCGTCGCAATGACCGGGAAGTTCCTTCGGGCAACATGCTTTCAACACGCTTTGCAACATTCAGTCCCCGAGCACGAAGTGACAACTTCTTTTTCTTGCTTCCGCCGCCTGTGTGCTGTTGGACTTTGCCTTTAAACTCTGCAACGTTGCCACTGGATCCAAAACTAAAGAAAGCGCCTTGTTCCGAATTGCCTTTACCCACTACCCCGCGTGATGGAATGATTTGGAAAGTCAGATTGTCGGCATTGGCTCGCCAAGCTTCTTCTAAGAAGTAATCATCAGTTGCCCGAAGAGTAGAAACTTTTTCTAAGCTACTTGCATCGGCAATCAATTTGCGTGCCTGCGGTGTTGTGCTGATACCCCAGAAGCAAGGCTCCCAAAAACGGGTGCGACGGTCATAACCAATGGTGAGTGCTGAACCAAAGCCACGTTGAAATCCGATTAGATCAGCAGTTGAATCGCGAACGTAATCTGGCAAAGAAAGTAAATTGCAATCCACATCTATCCAAAAAACTTTCTTATCTGGATACATCAAGCAAACATCAGCGATGAATCCAATTTTCTTGCGACACACATCAGGCCATTCGTCGCCTTCATCCTTATGGATCTCGCGTAACTCGTGAGCCAGACCTAAGCTCTCGAGATTTGCTCGTAGAGTCGCCGCATGGCCACGGTAATATTCGTCATCCGTATAAAACGAACAAATGACTATATTTTGTGGGTCCATTTACGTATCCTCTTTTGTTCTCGCGCAATACTAATTTTTGGTACTTTACCGTTCTTTACCCTAGCAAAGGACGAGTTGCGAGCGGTCATCTCTAGGTTCTGAAGTAGAATGAATAAGTGTCTGAAACCGTAAGTAACTCCACTGAACCAATTGTGAGAGTTCACCGCCCGTTCAAAGCAGGGCTACCCAACATTCCTGAGTACTTCAAGGAAATGTGGCAGCGCCGAGAGTTGGCATACGAACTGGCCCGTGCACAACTTCGCGCCCAACAATCAACAACATTATTTGGTCAACTTTGGCTGGTCTTAAATCCGCTAATCATGGCGGGTATTTATTACACACTGGTAATCATTCTTTCCTCCAAAAATGGCGGACAATCTAGTGACCACGGTCCTGAGTTCGTTGCCCACATGCTTGCTGGCATGTTCGTGTACCACATGATTACAGGGGCCATGTCTCTTGGCTCGGCAAGTGTTGTTGGTCTCGGCAAACTGATCGCGAATAGGTCTTTCCCGAGATTGCTCCTGCCGTTCTCGGCGACCTTGGTGTCCATCAAACGTTTCTTACCGACTTTGATTATTTACGTGATCTACCATTTGGCATTCCAGCAACCAATTGGGGTCAATCAATTGTTGGCAATACCCGCGTTGCTGTTGATTTTTATCTTTACTTTTGGCCTTGCCTGCTTACTTGCAACTTTGCAGGTTTATTTCCGAGATATGCGTTCATTCCTGCCATTTATCAGCCGCATTGGAATGTACATCTCACCAATTCTTTGGTACGCCGATGACTTGCCAAAATCTCTTGGCGCAATGGTTACCGCTAATCCATTGTTTGGCTTATTGAGTGTCTGGTCAGAATCGCTATCCCAGAATCGTGTCCCAGAAATGAGCCTTTGGGTTTCAGCTAGTATCTGGAGTTTCTCAATGTTCTTTGCTGGAATCCTAATCTTCCTATCCCGAGAGCGTGAGTTCAGTGTCAGAATTTGATGATTTCGAAGATGGCGAAATAGACGAGACGACCAAAGGCTGGGGCGTAGATAAAGACAAGCTCGAAGATGTGGCAATCAGTGTTCAAAATCTGAGCATCACATACCGAACTAGTTTTGATTCAGCTCCAACTCTGAAGTCAACAATCGCTCGACTAGGGCGTCGCAACAAACTTGTAAAAACTGTTGAAGCGATCAAAGACATCTCATTTGCAATTCCGCATGGCACTGTCCTTGGTGTTGTTGGTCATAATGGTGCTGGTAAATCCACATTGTTGCGTGCCATCTCGGGCATCATGCCGCCGTCATCTGGCCAAATCGAAGTACATGGTGAAGTGAGTGCTTTGCTCTCATTGGCAGCCGGATTCAATTCCGCGTTATCGGCGCCAGAAAATGTTCTGCTGGCTGGTCTTGCCTCGGGGATGACTCGCGATGAGGTGCTTGGTCAACTCGATGAAATTATTGCTTTTGCGGAAATCGAAGAATTCCGTGACATGCCGGTAAAGACTTACTCCTCAGGCATGGCCGCTCGCCTTGCATTTTCTGCCGCAGTGCACATGAAACCAGACATTCTGTTGATTGACGAAGCGCTTTCTGCTGGTGATGCTCGCTTTAAGGTCAAAGCCCAAAAGAAAATGCGTGAATTGATGGATTCTGCTCGAACTATGGTTGTTGTCTCACATGGGGCAAACACGATTCGTGATCTTTGCAATGACGCAATCTGGCTGGATCATGGCAAATTGATGATGCACTCAGATGCTGACACAGTTGTGAAGTCTTATCTTGATTTCATGAAGGTAGAACGCAAAGCATCTGCCGCAACTGACGATTTCTAGATTTTGTTCAATAGGTTGCGTTCGTACTGAGGTTTTAGCTCAGAAAGGCTAAGTCAAATTCATCGATAGAATTAGCGCAGACCTGCGGCCCCGTAGCTCAGGGGATAGAGCAACGGTTTCCTAAACCGTGTGTCGGATGTTCGAATCATCTCGGGGCCACTTACATGGCAGAATATGATCTATGACTTGGTTGATTACTGGCGGTGCAGGATACATAGGCGCTCACGTTGTGCGCGAAACTCTAAAGAGCGGCCGCAATGTGGTCATTCTTGATGACATGAGCACCGGGATAGCCACGCGGATTCCCGATGGTGTAACACTCGAAGAGGTCACGCTGGTTGATAAAGCCGGAGTTGAAGCAGTCTTTGCAAAACATGAGATCACTGGGGTATTACACCTCGCTGCTCGTAAACAGGTCGGTGAATCCGTTGAGAAACCTCTCTACTACTGGGACGAAAACATCAATGGTTTAACCCACCTTGTTGGGGCGATGAAAAATAGTGGAATAAAGAATCTAGTTTTCAGTTCAAGCGCGGCTGTTTACGGCGAACCAGACATTGCACCAGATGCATTAATTACCGAAGCCACCCATTGCTTGCCAATCAATCCATACGGCGCAACAAAACTTGCCGGTGAGTGGATAGCACATGCACTTTCAGCCTCTGATGATTTTCATGTCGCTGCCTTGCGCTATTTCAATGTGGCGGGTGCAGGCAGTCCCCAACTGGGTGACCAATTCATTCTCAACCTGGTCCCGATTGTTTTCGATGCGCTAACTAAAGGTAACCAACCTCGTGTCTTTGGAGATGATTACCCAACGCCCGATGGTTCATGTATTCGCGATTACGTTCATGTCCAAGATCTTGCCGAAGCGCACGTTGCCGCAATGGACTACGTCGAACGACCAGACACCACTTTTGCCGCGATAAATATCGGCACGGGACGCGGTGCAAGCGTGTTCGAGGTTCTTGATATGGTGCGCGAAGTAACTGGCTTAGAAGTTACGCCTGAGCGTATTCAACGACGGGCCGGCGACCCAGCAGCATTGACCGCAGATGTAAGTCGGGCAGCGCAGTTACTTGATTGGCAGAGCAAATATGACTTGCGCGACATCATCAGTTCTGCCTGGACTGCTTGGCAACAAACGCACTAGCAACCCATTGGTGTTGACATGAAACACCTTGAGTGCGTAGGAATTTGTGGTGTTGGGATATTCCCCTGATTCTTTTTTGTAACAACGACTGTAATTGTTGACGTGTCGCGGCCACCCTTACCATCAGAAATTGAATACCCAATGATTTGTTTTCCGGTCCAAGATGAATTGGGCGTGTAAACAATCCGACTACCGACCAATTTCAACTGACCATGAAGTGCGTCACCAACAATCACACGCAGCAAATCTCCATCAACATCCGAAACATACTGAACCAGAGATTTGGTAATTGGTGACCCATCAACAAAAGCACGAATGACCAACGGCTTTGCAATGGGTGGATGATTTATCAAAACTCTTGCGATTGCGGAATTGTTTTCAATATTGCTATCACCCGCAGGATGACCTGACTCAATCTCCATTAGCACTCGTAGCGAATGCGCTCTTGCTAGCGGTGTCACTCGCAACGCTACTTCTGCGCTTTCCCCCGGCTCAAGCGCAGAAGTAGCGGAAATTCCATAGGCTGCCGCCGAACAACGAATCTTTGTAGTCGAAATCCTCGTGCAACCCTGAGGCATCGCATCAACCTTTAGTGGACCATTTTGGGAATTGAATAACACATTGGGATCAGTTGCGCTTGCAGGGCC
>CAIVPQ010000009.1 GCA_903907835.1 uncultured Actinomycetes bacterium | reverse complement strand
CAGGGACCCTCCTTCATCGCGCATTTGCCCAACTTCAGCATCTGCAGAAGGTGTCCTAGAGTCATAGGCATGGATGCACAGGTGAATTCAAACGCGCTACGTGTACTCGAGGCAGGTTTGGCGTGCTGTGGAGTTGAGGCGGCCTCTGTTGATTTAGTCGCCGACGCATTTACTCAGTTGGATGTTTCTGCTAAAGCCACTGCCCAAACCCACATTTTGGTAATTGCCGGAACGGTCACGCATGCCATTTCCGATAGCGTTCGTTCGGCCTATGAATCCTTGGCCGAACCTCGAGTGGTTGTTGCATTCGGAGCATGTGCAATTACTGGTGGCCCATATTGGGATTCGTATGCAGTTATTCCAGGCGCAGATCAGGTTGTACCTGTTGATATTCATGTGCCAGGTTGTCCACCAGGACCAGTTGAATTGCTAGCAGCAATCAAACAGGCAGTAAAGCTGGTGAATAAATGAGCATTGAATTCCTTAAGAACCGTGAGCAGGACGGCGCAACTTGGCTATGGGTTGAGCCAACGCAATGGCTTAGTACGCATCAACAGTTGCTTAGCGATGGGGCAGTGCGCTTTGAGTGGCTGACTGCAACTCATAACCTTGGTGATGAATTCGTGCTAACCACATGTGTTGCCAACGAAGCGTTGACTCAAAAATGGATTGTAAATTCAACTGTGCCCGATGCGCGGATCGACTCAGTAATAGGCGTCTATCCGCTTGCTGATTTTCATGAACGCGAGGTTGAACAATTGTTTGGTGTGATATTCAAAGGTGTTGACGCTCGCAACCCAGCATTTGCGACAGACTTTACTGGCCACCCACTGCGCCGCGATTTCCAACTTGAACCAAGAATGCAAACGCCATGGCCCGGAGCTGTTGAGCCAGATGAGAATGCTCGCCGCAGACCATCTTTGCCACCAGGGGTATTTCCGGAGTGGTCAAAGTGACGCAAATTCCAAATGAAGTGCCAGCCGACAATCCGCATTCGACCATTGCATTACACCCGTCGTCTTGCACATCATGCATGCTTTGTGTTCGTGAATGTCCTGATTGGTGCATCACAGTAGCCGCCCATGCTGAACCTGATCCTGATGCGCCGCAGTACAGCAACGCTCGCCGCCAATCTATGAAAAATGTGCTCGATACTTTCACTATTGATTTTGGTCAATGTATGTGGTGTGGCATTTGTATTGAAGTGTGTCCATTCGATGCCTTGTTCTGGTCAAGCGATGAAATGCCCCCAGCAACTTCGCGTGCCCAGTTAATCATGGGGATCGATGAATTGGCCGCCAGTTTGCCTGGTGCACGCAGATCAGATGGCACAAAATCGCCAACTGCCGAAGAGCCGCCGAGCGGAAGACGCAAAAAGGCCGATAAATAGGGATTTTTGCTTTGACAGAGCGCAATTTCTTGGACGAATCTTGGCAAAGAATTAACCTGATTACTTGTTGTTTTTGTTGCTAATAGTGGGTTTATTCTGCCAAACTGAGCAGACTAAGGTTTCTCTAACTTGTAGCAAGGGGTTCTCGATGAACAGAGTAACTAAATTTTCGTTAGTTGCCTTTACTAGTGGTGCGGTGCTGCTTAGCGCGCTCGCAGGTGCAACTGCACAGCCATCAACCTCAAAAAACTCTGCCACCAAAATTACTAAGCCAGTTGTTAAAGTCGTTCCGGCCAAAACTACCGCCGCTCAAAAAGCCGCTGCGAAAAAAGCCGCTGCGAAAAAAGCTGCTCTTAAGCGAGCTGCTGCGAAAAAAGCTGCTCTTAAGCGAGCTGCTGCGAAAAAAGCTGCTCTTAAGCGAGCTGCTGCTAAGAAAGCTGCCGCTAAGAAGGCAGCCGCGAAACGTTTAGCCGCCAAGAAAGCCGCTGCCAAGCGTTTAGCCGCCAAGAAAGCCGCTGCTAAGAAAATTGCAGATGCCAAAGCAGCAGAACAAACTAAGCAAGCATCTCGTAGAGCCTTGCTGGACAACATCCTGGATTCCCTAACACCTGATGCTCCAACAGATTTGCCCGGTGCTAACCCATCTGAAACTGACCCTTCGGGCAGCATCAGTGCCTCAATGCCAATTTTTTGCCATCAGGCAGAGGGTTCGTACAACAAGCGCTGCGACCATTACGGTCCGCGAATTGGCAAACCGACTGCACAGCTTTTGGCTTTCAACGAAGCGATGACGGCCGCGCAGAACGATTACCATGCTGCGACTCAATTGGGTTATCTAGCATTTGAATCTGCAACTTCCCAAGCGCGAGATACTTTAAATGAGTTTTGGTTGTCATCAGAAAAGTCGTTCTCCCAAGCTGCTTACATGCAAATTTATTTGGATTATTTGGTAGCAATTCGTGATCCGCAAGCAGAATTGAACGCGGTCAATGTTGTTGCAAATCAAGCCTTAACTGAAGCAAAGTACGCAGCCCTGGCTGATTATGATGCCGCGACATTTGATGCCTCAACTGAATCTGGTGCTAGCGCTCTTGAAGCAATCTATGTGTACCGCAAAGCAAATAAGTCCCTTGAACTTGAGCAGTATGCAACAAGTCTGAGCGATTCTTCGGTCCTTAATGACAGCGTTAATGAGCGCATGCAGGCTTACTTAAACATCCTGGCAACATTAGAAACCGAGCGTGAAATCAACGATGCCAGTAACACTTACTATGGCGAACTAAGTGAGTTGTATCTGAACTACAGCATCAATTCAAATGAGCACATGCGCCCATTTTATGAATCCCTACAGGCTGCCGAAGATGCATTTGTCGCATTAACTGGAGACGTACCGTCACATCCTGATTACTACCCATACTGGTGGCACGTCGACGGAGATGACCGACCACATCCGATTGATCCGTTGCCGCCAGTTGATGGTGAAGACGGCGATAAGGGTGACGAAGGTGACTCCGGTGATGAGGGCAGCACAGGTGACGAAGGCGATAAGGGTGACGTTGTTTATTGCCTAAGCCTTGATTGCCCAAGACCGGATCGTCCAATGCCGGTTGATCCAACTGTCCCAGACAATGAGACAGAGACTCCAGAAATAATTATTTGCCCGCCAGCGCCACCAGAAATAATTATTTGTGAACCAGCACCACCAGAAATAATTATTTGTGAACCAGCTCCAGTTGAAGAAGAGAATTCGGATTCAGACAATTCTGATTCAGACAATTCTGAGTCAGAAGATAACGATGACTCAGCAGATTCAACGCCATCAGCTGAGTAATTGCTTTAGTTAAAACAACTTAACGGTAGTTGGTGTACTGAACCGCAAAATCTAGGTCTGCATCTGCAAGTAACTTCTGGACTTCCTGCAGGTCATCACGGCTCTTGCTAGTTACTCGAAGCTCTTCACCCATGATTTGTGACTTCACATTTTTGGGGCCTTCATCACGAATCAGTTTTCCGATCTTCTTAGCCTGCTCCTGATTTATCCCAGCTTTAAATTCAGCATTGATTTTGTATTCTTTACCTGAGATTCTCGGCTCATCGGCCTTTAGCGCCTTTAGGCTGACTCCGCGCTTAACTAACTTCTCGCGGAAAACCTCAAGGGCTGCTTTGACCCGATCTTCGGTGGCAGAGGTGATTTCAATGCCGAGTTCGCCTTTCCACTCAATGACTGTGTCAGTGCCCTTGAAGTCAAAGCGGGTTACTAGTTCCTTGGCCGCCTGTTGTAGCGCATTATCTGCCTCTTGGCGGTCTACTTTGCTGACAATGTCGAAACTGGAATCGGCCATGATGAAACCCCTTAAAGAAAATGAAAAACTCTCAAACTCGATTATATCGTTTCCTTCGCCAGGAACGGTTCATTGGCCAGTTTGCCAACGCGATTGGCACACATAGGCGTTGTGTCTGTATTCTTACTTGAGTTATCTTCTAATCAAGATGACATGGCAGATTGCCCGAGTGGCCAATGGGAGCGGACTGTAAATCCGTCGCGAAAGCTTCGAAGGTTCGAACCCTTCATCTGCCACCAGTGAAGCGCTAGACCTGTAAAAAGGTCTGGCGCTTCTTGGTTTATTAGGCAACCAACACCTACTAATATTGGTTCATCATCTAGAGAATTGACTTGGGGAAATGCTCACAAGCACTGCTCGCTCATTATTTGCCGAGTTTTTGGGTACCGTCACTTTAGTTTGCGTCGTTGTTGGCTCGGGAATCATGGCCGAGACCCTTACTACTGATGGCGCGTTAGCAATGTTTATAAATGCAATTTGTGTCGCCGCAGCTTTAGGCGTCTTAATCGCCTTGTTCGGTCCGATGAGCGGAGCGCATTTCAATCCAGTAGTCACATTGGTAATGCTTTGGCGTAAATCCATAAGTACAAAACTGGCTCTGCTTTTTATTCCCGTCCAAATTGTGGGCGCGATACTTGGCGCAATTCTTGCCAATGTCATGTTCGATCAAGCCGCGTACCAAATATCAGCGCACGTGCGTAGCACTCACGGGTTATGGATTGGCGAACTAGTTGCCACTGCAGGCCTGCTGTTTGTAATTCTTATTTTGGTCGACACCGAGCGCGCTAACTGGATTCCGGTTGCGGTTCCTGCTTGGATCGCCTCAGCAATCTTCTTCACTTCATCAACTTCATTCGCCAATCCGGCCGTTGCTATCGGTCGAGTATTCTCAGATACTTTTGCCGGAATTGCACCTGATTCAGTACCAGCCTTTATCCTCTTTGAATTAATTGGTGGAGTAGTTGCTGTGGGCCTTGTGGCACTTTTCAAAAACCAAACCGAAATAGAAACGGAATAGAGATGTCAGATAACAAGCCGAGCGTTTTATTCGTATGTGTGCACAATGCAGGTCGTTCACAGATGGCGGCCGGATTTCTAGCCCATCTTGCTGGTGATCGTGTTGAAGTTCGTTCAGCAGGTTCAGCCCCCGCTGACACGATCAACCCAGCCGTGGTCGAAGCCATGAATGAAATTGGCATTGATCTATCAACACAGACTCCAAAGATCCTGACCACTGATGCGGTGCAAGCCTCGGATGTTGTCATCACAATGGGCTGTGGCGATGTTTGCCCGATTTTCCCGGGTAAGACTTACCTTGACTGGAAACTCCAAGATCCAGCCGGCCAGGGTGTGGAATCGGTGCGCCCGATTCGCGATGAAATCAAGACCCTGATTGAAAATCTGATTGCTGAAATCGCACCCGCATAGGGCTTTATCGCAATACTTGGGCGAAATACTCATTGCGCGCAAGGCGGATACCAATGTCAGAGTTTGTCTCTTTTTGCGTTAGGGTGAAGTCATGAAAATTAGCAATCTAAAGGTTTTGGTCGTCGCTAGCGCATTAGTGCT
>CAIVPQ010000008.1 GCA_903907835.1 uncultured Actinomycetes bacterium | reverse complement strand
CGGACTGACCCTTCCAATTTTGGTTGTCTACTTACACACAGTTCGTGGAATGTCTTTACCGATGGCGTCTTTGGTTTTGTCCTGGATGGCTTTAGTTGGACTGATAGTTTCACCGGCCCTTGGCACATTAGTTGACCGAATTGGACCAAGGCCGGTTTTGCTATTTGGCATTATTTGCGCAATGGTCGGGGCGCTCTCTTGGTCGTTTGTCGATTCGGTGTCGAGTGCCTTTGTGGCCGGAGCTATCGTCTCAATCGCAAATGCGGCAACTTGGCCACCGCAAACCACAATGGTCTCTCGAATGGTTGATGAGAAGGCTCGCCAGAAACTTTTTGGTTGGCAATTTATGATGCTGAATCTTGGACTGGGAATCGGTGGTCTTGTCAGTGCTTTGATTGTGAATGTTGATGCCCCGGATACATTCACGCATCTATTCATACTCGATTCAGTTTCATATTTTGGATACTTTGTGATTGTGGCATCACTGGTAGGAGTCGGCGGTCGATTACCGATTGCTGAACAAAAACGTGAATCAGGAGACGGCTACCGCGAAGTTTTACGCGATCGAAAGTTCATGCAACTGAACATCGCTTCGGTGGTTATGCTGACCTGTGGCTATGCATCCCTAGATGCAGGTATGCCCGCCTTGCTCACCACTGTTGGTGGGCTGTCAATCAAGATGCTTGGACCTATCTGGGCAGTCAACACTGGTGTAATTGTCATTTGCCAGCTATTTGTTCTCAAGCGAATCGAGGGGCATAGTCGGACCAAACTCTTAGGGCTGGTCGGAGTGCTCTGGGCTGCTTGTTGGGCAACTATTGCGTTGGCGCTGCTGACCTCACCGGGGTGGATGTTTCTTATTGCATGTATAGGTGTGGCGATCTTTGCCGTAGGCGAAACTATTTGGTCTCCGGTTGGTCCAACTCTCGCGAATGAGCTGGCACCTGAGCATCTTCGCGGCCGGTACGCGGCAATCAGCTCGTTGGTGTGGGTGGTAAGTGGGGCCATTGGGCCAGCAATCTCTGGTCTCATGATCGGTTACAACCTTGCGAATCAATGGTTAGGTCTATTGGTGATTTTTGGACTATTGGCAGGTTTCCTGAGTGTTCGGCTTGGTAAGTCTTTAACGCCTGCTCAAGATGGAGTACTCACTTAGTTATTTTCTACCCACAGCAAATATCCTTGAAATCTAGTGCTTTTAAAGATAATTGCCTGAAAAATATATTTTGTATCCACAAGCTGTCCACAAGGAATGGGTCTTAATTACAGTGTTTTCCCCACACTATCCACTTATTTATCCACAGGACACATTGTTTGTGTCGGACTGGTCACCTATTGTGAAAAGTCAATAGTGAAAAAAGTCCGCCAAATCAGGGTTTTGTAGATACAGAGAGGAAGTCGTCATGACCGTTGCCGAATTTTCGCGAAATGAAGAATCCTCGTCCGTATTAACCCCACCTCAAGATCTCAACGCCGAACAATCAGTGCTTGGAGCGATGCTTCTTAGTAAAGATGCAGTCGCCGACGTCATTGAAAGTTTGCAAGAAGGTGACTTTTACAAGCCAGCACATGCGACGATTTATGGCGCAATTCTTGATATTTTCGGCAAGGGAGAGCCAGCCGATGCCATTACTGTTGCAAACTACTTAACAAAAGCCGGCGTACTTTCGAATATCGGCGGGGCGGCATACCTGCACACACTAGTAGCGAGCGTGCCCACTGCAGCAAATGCTTCCTATTACGGGCGTATCGTTTCAGAGCGGGCAATCTTGCGCCGACTTGTTGATGCAGGAACTCGGATTGCTCAAATGGGTTATTCCGGAGATGCAGAAGTTGATGCTTTAGTTGATCGAGCTCAAGCAGAAGTTTACGAAGTTACAACTCGGCGCACTTCTGAAGATTATGCGCAACTCTCCGACATCATGCCTGGGGCACTTGAAGAAATTGAGGCAATTGAAAAGGGTGGCAACGCAGTCGGCGTTCCCACAGGCTTTAAAGAACTTGATGACTTAACACATGGCCTGCATCCAGGACAACTCATCATTGTTGCTGCACGACCTGCTGTTGGTAAATCAACTTTGGCTTTAGATTTTGCGCGCGCAGCCAGTGTTAAAAATGGTCAGACATCGGTAATTTTCTCACTTGAAATGAGCCGCAATGAGATTGTCATGCGACTACTGTCCGCGGAGGCATCCGTAGGACTTGGCAGCATGCGTGGTGGCACCATGGGTGAGGCTGAATGGGAACGCATGGCAAAGAAGATGGGTCAGGTCAATAGCGCACCATTATTTATCGATGACTCACCAAATATGACCATGATGGAAATCAGAGCAAAGGCAAGGCGTTTGAAACAACGCTACGACCTAAAGCTTTTGGTTTTGGATTACATGCAGTTGATGAGTAGCGGACGCAAAGTCGAAAGTCGCCAAGTCGAAGTCAGCGAATTCTCCCGCTCTTTAAAATTGCTTGCTAAAGAATTGCAAATTCCAGTTGTGGCACTGAGCCAGTTAAATCGTGGCCCAGAGCAGCGCCAAGATAAAAAACCGATGCTTTCAGATCTTCGTGAGTCTGGATCGCTTGAGCAGGATGCAGATATGGTTATTCTGTTGCACCGGGAAGACATGTATGAAAAGGAAGGCCCTCGTTCAGGCGAGGCGGATTTCATTGTTGCCAAACACCGTAATGGGCCAACTGGAACAGTTACGGTCGCTTTCCAAGGACACTACAGTCGTTTTGTGGACATGGCATCGTCTTAATTCTGATGTACTTGAGTTGACGATTGCGTGAACAGGAGATCCAGGTAGCCATGAGCAAAGAAATTAACCGTGAGCACTTAAATGAATTGCTGATTCGGGAGCGTTCGCTCTATAAGTCTAGGAATAAAAAATCTCACGAACTTTTTCTTGATGCCAACAACTTGTTCGGCGGAGTCCCAATGACTTGGATGAATAAATGGTCTGGTGGCTTTCCGCTATATCTTGAAACTGCGCATGGAAACACGATTACTGATGTTGATGGAAATTCATACATCGATTTCGCGCTTGGTGATACCGGGGCTATGGCTGGGCACTCGCCAAAGGCGAGTACTGATGCAATCGTGAAGCGCATGGTGGCTGATGGTGGCATAACAACTATGCTCCCAACCGCTGATGCACAGTGGGTCGGGCACGAACTCACAAGGCGATTTGGGTTACCGCTTTGGTCTTTCACTTTGACAGCTACGGATGCGAATCGTTGGGCTATCAGATTGGCTCGACTAGCTACTGGGAAAAGTAAAATCTTGGTATTTTCATATTGCTATCACGGCTCAGTCGATGAAACTTTTGCTGTTCCCGATGAATCAGGAAATGCAGTTGCTAGACCGGGCAATGTTGCTCCTCCAGTTCCGTTATCGCAAACAACTCGAGTAGTTGAATTCAATGATTTAGCCGCAGTGGAGAATGCACTTGCTCAGGGCGATGTGGCAGCAATCTTGGCCGAACCAGCAATGACAAACATTGGAATTGTTTTGCCGATTCCGGGATTCCTTGAAGGCTTGCGAGCGTTAGCGACTCAATATGGTGCTCTGTTAATGATTGATGAGACACATACTTTTTCTGCGGGCCCAGGTGGCATGACATTACGCGATGGCCTTGACCCAGACATCTTCATTATTGGCAAGTCAATTGGTGCGGGAATCCCATCGGGAGCATATGGACTAACTCATTATGTGGCGAATAAGGTCCTAGAGCACCCAGAGGCCGACATCATTGATGTTGGAGGTGTGGGCGGAACGCTGGCTGGAAATTCACTTTCAATGGCTGCGATGCGCGCCACTCTGGGCGAAGTTCTCACTGATGAGGCATTTGCCGAAATGGTTTCTCTCTGCGACACGTACACATCTGATGTGCAGGAGATCATTGCGCAATTTGAATTGCCATGGAGCATCTCGCAAATTGGGGCTCGGGCAGAATACCGATTCACGAATCCAGCGCCACTGAACGGTTCAGAGTCTGCTGCCGCAAGCGATGATGAACTTGATGAATTCATGCATTTGTACATGTGCAATCGGGGAGTTTTGATGACACCTTTCCATAACATGGCTTTGATGTGTCCAACTACGACTGAGCAGGAAGTAAAAGTTCACTCCGGCTTATTTGCGGCCGCTGCAGCTGAATTGTGTGCCAAGTAAATTGCCAGCGTAAGGTTAGGTCTTGTGAGAATACGCGAGGGACTGCGCTACTTTACTTTGACCTTCGGGTTGCTGATTATTTCTTTAGCTGCTTATGAGCGGATGGCGTATGAACGTGCTCGCACTAGCTTAATCAACAGCCCGATGGGCTCTTCTTTGATTGCCCGTGAAGCTGCCGACTTATCTTTTGCTTTAACCGCCGCAGTTGTCCTGGACATTTTTTTATTGGGACTTGCTTGGTGGAGTTTGCATAGGTGGGTGTTAGGTCCGCTAAATGAAATGCGCGAACAGTTGCGCAGGGTAGCAGGGGGAGAGCGTCATACGCTCATCTCAATTGATAGTCCGATGGAAATTCGCGAAGCAGCCGCGGATGCAGAGTTAATGCGCAGGGATTTGGTTCGCGAAATTGACCAGGCGCGCTCTGCCAGACAGGGCCTAGAACAAAACGCTCCCATTGTGGAATCTATGCGCAAAGCTTTATCTGCGACAAATGAAATCTCACCGCCAGTAGGTATGGACATCTTCGGAGTTACGCAGCCAGCAAGGGGGGTTATCGCCGGAGATTGGTGGGACATAATTCCAACGCCTGAGGGTCGAGCAGTGGTTGTTGTTGATGTCGCTGGTCATGGAACAGAGTCTGGCATTTTAGGACTGCAGATCAAGGCGGTTATGACAGCAGGTTTTGCTGCTGGAGTGGCTCCTGAAATTATCTTCAATCGTATTTCTAAAGATTTGCGGCACATTGATGCACTGCATGCAACGGCTTTTGTCGTTCTTATTCCAAATGACAGTCACTTGCCAGTGGAATGGATTAACGCCGGTCACCCGAGCGCATTGTTTCTTGATAAAACTGGTGCCACACATGAATTGTCTGCAACCGGCCCAATGATTGCTGGATTCGCAGCACACTGGGAACGCACAGAGCTAAAACTGGCAGAAGGCGAAAGAATTTTGATTATGACAGACGGACTTGTGGAAACACGCAATAAAGATAATGAAGAATATGGCCATGAACCCCTCATTAAAACGCTAGAGACCTGCCAACCAGGAATGGGTAGCGAAACATTGGTAAGTAACTTGCTTACGAACGCTCGTGGGACATCGGTAACCTGGGACGCGGATGACGTAACTTTGGTTTCTTTGACGCGAAGGGTCGGATTATGAGTCAACCTCAAGTTCGCCCAGAAATTGAGGACTTACCAACCTATAAAGCAGGTAAGCAGGTTGATGCTGTTGCGGGTCTAATTCCGTACAAACTATCAAGCAATGAGAATGCGTTTGCCCCCTCGCCAGCAGTACTCTCGGCAATCATCGAGTCTGCAAGTAACATCAACAGATACCCAGACCCATTCGCAACAGCGCTAACAAAATCAATCTCAACTAAATTTGATGTGCCAGAAGCCATGATTGCGACCGGGACTGGTTCGGTAGGAGTCTGTCAACAGATTATTCAAGCGACTTGTGCAAGTGGCGATGAAGTTATGTTCGCTTGGCGCTCATTTGAGGCTTATCCAATAATCACAAAAATTGCGGGTGCCATAAATCTTGAAGTTTCTTTAAAACAGGATGCTAGCCATGACCTGGACGCTATGGCTAAGGCGGTCACTAGCGCAACACGCGTTATTTTCATTTGCACACCAAATAACCCAACGGGAAATGTTGTTTCTCAAAGTGAAGTTGATGAATTCCTAAAAAAGGTCCCGAAGAGTGTGCTGGTGATTATTGATGAAGCATATGTGGAATTCAATCGAGATCCAGCTGCGGTCAATGGCCTAGCGACCGTGAAGGCAAATACCAATGTGGGTCTCCTTCGAACTTTCTCCAAGGCATATGGTTTGGCGGGACTTAGAGTTGGTTATTTCATTGGCCCAGAAAATGTTGCCGAGGCAGTCCGAAAAACAGCAGTCCCCTTTGGAGTTTCTAACATTGCCCAGAGCGCTGCCGTTGCATGTTTAGAACACGAAGAAGAACTTTTGGAAAATGTTGAAGCGATCGTTCAGAAGAGAAATTGGTTTGAGCGAGAACTGCACGCCTTAGGTGTGGACTTCGTTGAAAGTCAAGCTAACTTTGTTTGGCTACCTGTAGGCAAAGACACGGAGGCATTCACCAAGTTGTGTGCTGAATACGCCTTAGCGGTTCGACCCTTTGCCGGTGAAGGTGTACGAATAAGTATCGGCGAGCAGGCTGGTTTAGATCGGGTGCTGGAAGTAATTAAGGTTTTCCAATTGAGTAAAAATGTCTCGACTTAACTAGTTAAAGCTGCACGAACTGCGCTTGCAACAGCGCTACCATCGGCTCGACCCACCACCTGTGGTGTGACAAGTTTCATGACTGCGCCCATAGCACTGGGTCCACTCTGGCCAGCGGAATTGACGGTTTCGACCGCCTGCAAAATTATGTTGTTCAATTCCGTCTCTGATAATTCTTCAGGCAGATACTTGGAAATAATCTCCAATTCAGCGCGCTCGCGGTCCGCTAGCTCTGGGCGATTCGCGGCATCGTAGGCCGTTGCGGATTCTTTCCGCTTTTTACCTTCCTTACTCAAAACTGACATCACTTCTTGATCGGTTAGTACACGAGATTCTTTGCCAGAGACTTCCTCATTTGTGATAGCCGAAAGAATCATGCGCAAAGTCGCGGTAGTTAATTCATTCTTAGCTCGCATCGAAGTTGTTAATTCAGATTTAAGTGTCTCTTTAAGTCCAGTCATGTTCCTAGACTTCCATAAATAGCCAGATTGGTACACCAATCAAGGCTGAAAACTAGGAAGATTCAATTTGTGTTCGCTATGAGATCAAGTCAGGGGCAAAGCACAGGCTTACGGGATTGGGATTCCCTTGCATTTGCGCCACTCATCTCCTAGTAGTCCAGAACAGGTCTTAACTGGTGCCACATATCCACCACCTCGGTAACCACCAGGTAGTAACCCGCCTAGCGTATTAAGTTGCCAAGGCTTGGCCGGTAAACCTTTAAGTGCACCAATCATGGACTCTTGCCAAATCGGACCTGGCATGAGTGAACCAAAAACCTGGGGGTAGTACACGCCATTGATTGTGATGTTTTTCATTGGGTGAGACTGACCACCACGTGGATCACCTACCCACACGGCCGCAGCCAAATCCGGTGTGTAGCCAACGAACCAAACTGCTGCTGAGCTGTCTGTCGTTCCGGTCTTGCCTGCAGCTGGACGACCCAGTGTCATCTTCTGTCCGGTGCGACCTGCTAAAGGTCCATCGATAACGCCCGCAAGAATTGCACTGACGCTATCTGCTACTTGTTCATCAATGGCTCTCTTACATTTAGATGGCGGAACAGGTAGATGATGTCCATTTCTGTCAAGGATGTCAGTGATAGAGGTCAATTCACAGTGGATGCCATGTGCGGCAAAAGTTGCCATGGCCTCGGCCATGTCAGAAGTTGTGACATCGAAACAGCCAAGAGTGAAGCAGGGCAGAGTTTTCAGATCTTGTCCATTGCCTTGTTGTACGCCAGCGAGCCTTGCCATCTTTGGCGCCAAGCAGGTACCAATTTTTTCCTGGAGCCCGACAAAGAAAGTATTGACTGAATATGCTGCCCCACTCACCATATTGAAAGTTCCCGAAGCGGTTGAATTTTGTACCGTGTAGGGAGGGTATGGCGCTCCGGTTAAACATTCTTTGAAATTAGTAAAAGTCTTTGGAGATGGCGAGTTGATTGTTTGGAATGGGTCAATGCCAACTGCCAAAGCCGCTGCCAGAGTGAAAGCCTTGAATGTTGATCCAGCTTGAAAGCCGACTGTGCCGTTGTTTGCAACAGGTACGTTGTAATTAACGGTTGTCTTCCCGATTCCAGATGTTCCCCAGATTCGATCTTGTGCCATGGCGATGATATTGCCCGTGCCTGGTTGAACCATGGTTATTGCGGCCGCTTTGCCACTAGGGTCCGTCGGCGGGATTTTTGTATTTACTGCTTTTTGCGCTGCCTTTTGTGCCTTTGGATTTATGGTGGTCTTTATCGTGAGACCGCCAAGATCAAGGAATCTTTCACGTTCTTCGGGAGTCTCACCAAATGTTGGATCGCTGCGCAAAATAGTTAAGACATAATCACAGAAATATGCGGCATACGAAGTAGTGCAGCCGTTTGGATTTTGAGATGGCTTTAGATCAGTTGTAATCAGCGAATTCGCTGCTTCATTTGCCTTGGCCTGAGTTATGTAGCCAGCACGCGCCATGGCTCGAAGTACTTCATTGCGGCGAGTTAAAGCGGCTTCAGGAAAACGAGTTGGATCGAATAGGGACGGATTTTGGACAAGTCCAGCAAGGGTTGCTGCTTGAGTTAAATTAAGCTCACTTGCGTTGACTGAAAAATATCTTTGTGCTGCAGTTTGAGCGCCATAGGCTCCGGCGCCGAAATAGGCGATGTTTAGGTATCCGCGCAGGATTTCCTTTTTAGACATTTTGGTTTCAAGAGAAATTGCATAACGGGCTTCGCGTATTTTTCTGCTGATGGATTGCTTTGTTGCTGCCTTTCGTTCCTCTGGAGTAGTGGCTGCAGCTAATAGGAGTTGCTTAACGTATTGCTGAGTGATGGTAGACCCACCTTGCACTTGACCACCAGAGCCGGTTGAGAGTGCGGCGCGCAAAGTACCTCTAATGTCAACGCCCGAGTGTTGTAAAAATCTCTGATCCTCAATTGAAATAATTGCTTGTTGCAGAAGTGGAGAGATCTGACTTAATGGAACCTCAATTCGATTTTGTGCGTAGAGAGTTGCTACTTCACGACCCCAAGAATCAAGAATCAAATTTTGTTGAGGCAAAGGAACCTCGGATAAATCTGCAGGTAAGTTTTTAAAGCCTTCAACTCCATTACGAGTCCACATCCCGAACCCACCGACGGCTGGCAGTGCCATTAGACCTGCGACTAGACCTGCGACTAACGTCACGACCATCATACGAATCGCTATTCGAATCCGACCGGCTGGACGCTTTGTTCCTGTGCTTTTCATGGTGCTTTCATGCTAACCCGAAAATATTTTTCCTGGGAATAATCTAACGAGTATTTTTAAAAATCTATGTTGTTTATTGATTACGATATTTTCATTGACTTCGACCCATGAGTAGTGGATGGTGGTCATAGCACGTACGGGGTGAGTAATGGTTGGTGTTTGAAAGCGCTAACTGGAGGTGGACAAGTATGTTGTGGAATTTCGAATGGAGTCGCAGTGCGGCATGTAGAGATGCTGAGCCCGATTTATTGTTTGTTCAGGGTGCCGCTCAAAACCGGGTAAAGGTTATTTGTGCAGGATGCCCTGTTCGTACTGAGTGCCTGGCTGACGCACTGGACAATCAAATTGAATTTGGTGTCTGGGGTGGTATGACAGAGCGTGAGCGCAGGACTTTATTGCGCCGTCGCCCTAATGTTTCATCTTGGCGTGATGTTCTCATGTCAGCTCGTAAGGAATATGATCGAGTAGATCCAGTCGCGTACTTGACTGGCAAGTAAATACTCACCATTTCGCGGAATATCTGTTCCTGCTCTAGAGTCAAGTTATGACTAAATGGGAATATTTAACTGCACCAGTGCTCGTTCATAACACCAAAGCCATTTTGGACAACTTTGGTATTGATGGCTGGGAACTTGTCGCAATTGTGCCAGGAATGAATACCGAAAATTTGGTTGCCTACTTCAAGCGACCAAAGGTATAGATGATGAGTGCTGTTGAAGCTCGTTTAGAGCAAATAGGTTTGTCACTACCTGCAGTAACCGTGCCACTGGCCGCTTATGTACCAGCGGTCCGGGGCGGTAATTTGGTGTTCACCTCCGGTCAGTTGCCTATGTTGGATGGCAAGATTATGGCTACAGGCCGTCTTGGTGTCGATGTAGAAATCGCGACAGCGGCAGATTGTGCAAGGCAATGTGCTCTCAATGCATTAGCAGCGGTTAAGTCCGTCATTGGAGACCTCGACAAAGTTGTGCGCTTGGTTAAAGTCGTTGGGTTTGTGGCGAGTGCCCCAGAGTTCACTGACCAACCACTTGTAGTCAACGGCGCTAGTGAAGTCTTTGCAGCAGCCTTTGGTGAAGCTGGGGTGCATGCCCGCTCATCACTAGGAGTAGCGGTCCTGCCGCTAAATGCTCCAGTCGAAGTGGAAATAATTGTGGAAGTTAGGGATTAAAGATCTCTCTATCAGCAATCCCAGATAAGTACACAGAGGTGTTTTAGGTAAATGGATAATTTGCTAGGTACGACACCTTTGTTCAGCGCTCTTGATGAATTCGCTTCACGCAGATTACGCGAACTAATGGTTGATCAAGATCTAAAAAAGGGTGAAGTGCTCTTTGAAGAAGGCGCCGATGGGGATCGCTTGTTCATTCTTATCGCTGGAAAAATTAAATTAGTCCACTCTGCAGAAGATGGACGCGAGTCTGTATTTATGGTGCTTGGCACTGGAGATATGTTTGGTGAACTTTCAGTCTTTGATCCAGGACCACGATCGTCAACTGCAATTGCAGTCACAAACTCGAAGGTTTTGGGTCTAAGCAATGCGGACCTTCAGCCGTGGCTCGCCCAACACCCAGAGGTTTCACATTCTTTATTGCAAGCCTTAGCAAATCGATTGCGTAGAGCCAATGAGGCTATGTCTGATCTAGTTTTTGCAGATGTCTCAGGTCGAGTTGCCAAAGCCATAATTGAATTGGGTGAGAAATTTGGAACACCGGGTGATGATGGAATCCACGTCCCACATGATTTAACTCAAGAGGAATTGGCTCAACTCGTAGGCGCTTCGCGTGAGACCGTAAACAAAGCTTTGGCAGATTTTGCGACTCGTGGGTGGATACGGGTGGAAACCAGGTCAGTTGAGATTATCGATTTTGAACGTTTGCTAAACCGAGCCAGGTAAATACGGTGGCGTCTGCATTAGTTGAATCCCACACCGCAAAAGTGCGTCGGGCTCGCAAAGTGAACCGAGAACTTGCAGAAACCTTTCCAGAAGCAAAGTGTGAATTGGATTTTGAAAACCCATTACAACTTTTGGTGGCCACGGTTCTTTCAGCTCAATGCACGGACAAACGGGTAAATTTGGTTACTCCAGTACTCTTCAAGAAATTTCCAAATGTAGAGTCACTTGCTAGCGCGCCGCGCAATGAATTAGAAGAAGCAATCCGTTCAACTGGTTTCTATCGAAATAAGGCGACTTCGATTCAGGGTCTTGCCGCAGCAATTATTGAGCGACATCAAGGAATCGTGCCAAACACAATGGCAGAACTTGTTAAGTTGCCCGGAGTTGGTCGTAAGACGGCCAATGTTGTTCTCGGTAACGCGTTTAATGTTCCAGGCATCACCGTTGATACGCATATCGGTCGAATCGCCCGAAGAATGGATTGGACTAAACATTCAGATCCAGTCAAGGTCGAATTTGATTTGATGGACCTGTTTGAGAAGAAGGACTGGACTATGTTGAATCATCGCCTTATTTTTTTGGGGCGCAGGATTTGCCATTCTCGGAAGCCAGCTTGTGGCGCGTGTTCAGTAGCAAAGTTGTGTCCCTCTTTTGGGTTAGGTCCGACAGCGCCAGATTTGGCTAAACGACTGGTAAAGACTGGCGATACCGAACCTAGTGATGGATAAAATTGCGCCATGATCCCAGAATGGCTTTTGCCAATAGCGCAGGCGTCACGTGATACTCCGAAACTTACAAGTCAAGGATTACCAATTCGCAATCCACGCGAGGCTGCAGTCTTAATTTTGATTGGCCCTTCTGAAGATCATGGTGATGTCCTACTCATTGAGCGAGCAATTGGCAAGGATAAGCATTCTGGTCAACCAGCTTTTCCAGGTGGACAGGTCGAACTGTTTGATGAATCCAGGAGTGCAACCGCATTACGTGAAGCGCATGAAGAAACAGGTCTTGACCCCGCGTCAGTTCATGTCATTGCGCAACTGCCAGATTTGTGGGTGCCGCCTTCTAACTACCTTGTTACGCCTATTTTGGCGTGGTGGCATGATCCGCATGATTTAGCCGTGGGCGATACCGCAGAAGTACAACGGATTCATCGGGTACCCATTTCTGAAATCACTAATCCGTCGAACAGAATCATGGTGCGCACGCCCTCTGGATTTATTGGCCCCGCGTTTAATATCGCATCCATGTTGGTGTGGGGGTTCACGGGTGGTTTATTGTCAGACATAGTTGATTTAGGCGGATGGACTCAACCTTGGGATCAAAGCCAAATCAAAGACATTTAATGGTTCTTAGCGCAATAGATTGGTAGACATGAACAAGGTCGATTTAGGAATAACAATTTTTCTAGCGCTAGTCGCTCTAAATGGCTGGCGCCGTGGACTTGTTGTGAGTTCATTTTCTATCGTTGGCGCTGCGCTTGGTGCTATTACAGGTCACTCCATGGTTGCTAAGTTCGTTACCGCCTCACAGCCAAACACAATTAAGGTCGCGATGATTGCTGGCGGACTAATCATTGGCGCAAGCTTTGGTAGTGCAGTTGGGTCATTTGTTGGTCGAAGAGTTCGCAGTATCTATTCATGGACTCCGCTGCGCTGGGTAGATAATGCTGGTGGCTTATTTCTTTCAGCCGTAATTTGGGTATTGATTCTCTGGGCCGCTGCGCGAGCTGTGGTTGATGTTCCAGTTTTGCGTGTCGGAAAAACAATACGAGCATCTGAAATCATCACATTTTTGAACACGAATATGCCAAGTTCTGTGGCTGACTTAGTTGATCAAATAACTAAATCTAAAGATCTAATCAAAAAATTCTGGTAGCCCTGAGACTTTCAAAGGTAACAAGGAGTTGATTCGAGTATGAACGAGACCTTTGAAAATTTGTCATCAGAGAGCCGGGTTTTTTTGCCGAGCGAACAATTCGCAAAGCAAGCGAATGCAAGAGTGGATCTTTATGATGAGGCGGAAGTCGACTCAGAATCCTTTTGGGCCAAGCAAGCGAGTAATTTGCAATGGGAATCAAACTGGGACCAGGTTTTGGATTGGTCTGCAGCCCCAGTGGCTAGTTGGTTTGTAAACGGAAAAATCAACGTCGCAGTGAACTGCCTAGACCGCCATGTGGCCAATGGATTTGGTGAGCGCATTGCTATTCAATTTGAAGGTGAACCTGGTGACACCCGAAGCATCACATATCAAGAACTATTGGATGAGGTGTGTCAAACCGCCAATGCCCTAGTTGAGTTAGGCGTTCAAAGTGGCGACCGAGTAGCAATCTACTTGCCAATGATTCCGGAGGCAGTGATCTCAATGCTTGCATGCGCTCGAATCGGTGCTACTCACTCAGTAATTTTCGGTGGATTTTCGGCCGCAGCATTAGCAAGCCGCATTGAGGATGCCCAAGCACGTTTGGTCATTACTGCTGATGGTGGTTTTCGTCGAGGGGCAGCTTCCGCACTGAAGCCAGCGGTAGACGAGGCAACCAAACTGGTTGACATTGTGGAAAATGTCATTGTTGTTAAACGTACTGGTCAAGAAGTTGCTTGGAATCAGCAGACAGATATTTGGTGGGATGACTTAGTCTCCCGACAACCAACTCAGCATAAAGCGCAAGCATTCGATAGCGAACATCCGCTCTTTATTTTGTACACTTCAGGCACAACCGGCCAACCTAAAGGCATCTTGCACACAACTGGCGGCTACTTAACACAAGTCGCTTATACGCACCGGATGGTATTTGATATCAAACCAGAAACCGATGTTTATTGGTGCACAGCAGATGTGGGATGGATTACTGGTCATTCCTATGTTGTTTACGGACCATTAGCTAATGCTGCAACTCAAGTTATTTATGAGGGAACGCCAGACACCCCACACCTGGGACGTTGGTGGGAAATTGTTGACAAATATGGCGTGACAATTCTCTACACTGCACCGACTGCTATCCGTACTTTTATGAAATGGGGAGAGGAATTTCCAAGTGCTCACGATCTCTCAAGTCTGAGATTGTTGGGAAGTGTTGGAGAACCAATCAATCCGGAAGCATGGATTTGGTACCAAAATGTGATTGGTCAAGGTAACTGCCCAATCGTTGATACATGGTGGCAGACAGAAACAGGCGCAATAATGATCAGCCCACTACCTGGAGTTACGGCGTGTAAACCAGGTTCAGCCATGAAACCACTACCTGGAATCAGTGCGGAAATTTTAGATGAATCAGGCGCTGAAGTTGGGCTGGGAGCAGCTGGTTATCTTGTGCTCACTCAGCCGTGGCCAGCCATGCTCAGAGGCATATGGGGCGACCCCGAGCGCTTTAAGGACACTTATTGGTCCCGTTTTGAAAATCTGTATTTCGCTGGGGATGGAGCAAAGTGGGATGACGACGGTGCCATTTGGCTACTTGGTCGAGTTGATGATGTCATGAACATTTCGGGTCATCGTATTTCTACGACAGAGGTCGAGTCCGCACTTGTTTCGCATCCGATGGTTGCAGAGGCGGCCGTAGTCGGCGCCGCAGATGAAGTCACTGGAGAAGGGATTGTGGCATTTGTGATTCTGCGAGCTGGAAGCATAGACGGTCCGGGTGTGGCGAAAACTCTGCGTGATCATGTGGCCACAGAGATCGGGCCGATTGCCAAGCCTAGGCAGATACTCATAGTTGCAGATTTACCCAAAACCAGATCTGGCAAAATCATGCGCAGGTTGCTTCGAGATGTGGCTGATCACAAGTCGCTGGGTGATGTCACAACACTGGCTGATCCAACGATTATGAATCTCATAAGTGCTGGACTAACTAGCATCAATAATCAGGACGAATCGCAATAGTAAACACATTTACTCAGGTAATCTCATAAGCATGAATCAAGAAGTGGGCGTCCTGAATAGCATCAATCCCAAACAACAAGGTTGGCTCACACGTGTTCTTCGTGATGAAACTACCGGAGGAATGCTTTTACTATGTGCTGCAGCTATTGCACTTCTGTGGGCAAACTCTGATTGGCATGCGAGTTACGAGTACTTTGTTGATTTCAGAATCGGACCACAATCACTGGACCTAGATCTACCAATACATATTTGGGCTGCCGATGGACTACTGGCTATCTTCTTTTTCGTTGCTGGAGTGGAATTAAAGCACGAGTTTGTGACGGGAACCTTATCTACCCCAAGGCTGGCCGCTGTCCCGATCGCCGCCGCGTTGGGCGGAATGATTGCTTCAGCAACAATCTTTCTCATCGCCAATCGTGGAACAGACTTTTCCCAAGCATGGGGCTTACCCATATCTACCGATATCGCATTTGCCCTGGCAGTGCTAGCCGTCGTAGGTAGAGGACTGCCGATGGAACTAAGGTCTTTTCTACTCACATTGGCGGTAGTAAACGATCTAGGCGCAATTACAGTAATTGCTCTCTTCTACAGTTCAGGTTTCAATCTATTGGCTTTCTTTGCCGCCGCGATTTTGATAATCATTTTTGGAATCTTGCAAAGACAAGGATTCAGTAATCCACCGGTATTCATAATTCTGGCTATTGGAATTTGGTATGCAACTCTCCAAAGCGGTGTGCATGCCACGGTGGCAGGTGTCGTTATGGGTCTTTTGATGCGGGTTAGATTGAAGAACAATGAGGAGGTATCGCCTGGTGATTGTGCAGAATCCTTCTTGCGACCATTTTCTGCAGGATTCTGTGTGCCTGCTTTTGCACTAGTTTCCGCAGGAGTTGTTTTATCTGGCATATCCCTAAATGAAGTAATAAAACAACCGCTGACGATTGGCGTTCTACTTGGATTACTCATTGGGCAACCTCTGGGTATAACACTCGGGGCTTTTTTGACAGCTCGATTCACTAAAGGGGCCTTGAATCCAAATCTGTCGTGGTGGGATGTCTTAGTTGTTGGCACTTTGGCTAGTATCGGATTTACCGTTGCTTTGCTGATTAATGAGGTTACATTCGCAGGGCAAGATAGCCTATTAGCAAGTGGAAAATTTGCAATCGTGTTAACGAATGGGATAGCAATTCTTGTTTCTTCACTTGCAGTAGTTCTTCGACTGAGATTTACCCGCAGAAAAACACAGGTCTAATTTTTCAAATCGTGAATTCAGAAATCACACAGGTTACTATTTGAGGTAAAGGAGCAATGATGAGTGAAAAATCAGGACCAAATTTAGCCGACATGATTAATTCTGTGACCCAGGATGTTTCTGCACTAGTCCGAGGACACATTGAACTTGCAAAGGCTGAGGTTCAAGAAGGCGCAGTAAATATTGCCAAGTCGTCAATCTTCTTCATTGTTGCTGTGTCATTTGCTCATTTAGCCAGCATATTCGCCTTAGTTGCGATTGCATGTGGAATTAACAGCGCAGGCCTGCCGCTATGGACTGGCTTTCTCATTGTTGCCCTTGCCTTGATGATTGTGGCAACACTCTTCATTGTCGCCGGAAAAAAGCGACTAAATCGACTGAAGTCATCACATCGAACGGTGGATGCTATCGTCGCGACCGCTGATTCCATTAAGACTATGCGCGAAAGCATTGACTGAATGACTGTCTAGTCTTTTGACTTTTCTCAAAAACTTTTCGCAAAATATACGATGCTGTCTTTATGAACGGTGTTTAGCCGTCGTTGATACCTTCGGGTGTTACTGGTAAAGGTCCCTTCTCCCCCGGGGGGGCCTTTGCTTTTCCCCAAATACTTTTTATGTACAACACGCAGCGTTTGTAGATTTTTCGTGACATACAGATTCATGGTTGAACAATTATGTGCCAAACATGAGGAGTAGAAATGTCTTACGCCCTACTAATTGCAACTAGTCAAGCGGTAATAGATGAATTCGCGAAAATGGTCGCTGTTACGGAATCGCCGTTAATCGTTGAGGCAAACCCAAGCCCTGCACAGATTTCTGGAGCATATCGGATTTTTGTCGAAAGTACACAATTAGTTGAAAGCATATTTCACGAGGAAATCGTGATTGTTTCCAGTCAATCACCAGATGTGACGGCTTGGCGATTGGCGATTGCACTTGAGGCCAAAGCTGTGGTCGAGATCGAAGGTGAACGCGATTGGTTCCTTGATCATCTCGTGGCTCCAATTAGCGCACTTGCTCAAGTAATTACTCTCCTACCGGTTGTTGGCGGATCCGGTGCTTCAACCTTGGCTAGTGCCATGGCAGTGGAATCTGCACGCAAAGGCAAACGCGTATGTTTAGTTGATCTTGATCCTCACGGTGGCGGCATAGATATTGTTTGTGGAGCAGAGGAAATGCCAGGAGCAAGATGGCCAGACTTGGTCGAAGTTGATGATATTTCTGGAGCAGATTTATTGCGTTCGCTGCCAGAATGTAGGGGCGTTCGAATTTTGGCCATGCGTTCTGATCCAGTTACTACGGAAAAATTGGAACAAATAATCAGAGCGCTATTGACTGCAGTTGACCTCATCTATATCGACAGTACTCAAGACTTGAAAACACATGGACCAAGCATCTATGACATTTCCAATCAGATCCTTTTAGTGTCGCCAACAACTGTTCGAGCCACGACAGTCGCTAAACGAATGCTAGAAAGTCAAGCGCCTGACAAATTCGGGCTAGTCGTGCGCCAATTGCCTGGAACAGGCTTAACCCCTTTAGCAATTGCCCAAACACTTGGCATCTCACTCAAAGCACAAGTGGTTACCGATAGTCGGGTGGTAGAACAGATTGAACAAGGAGTCGGATTGGGACTGGTCAGTATCGGAGCCTTCAGTAAACAAGTGAGTCAACTTTGTACGGATCTTGAATTGGTCTGATGAAAAACCAAGTCATGTCTGACTTAGTCGATCGTGTACGTGAGATCTGTCTTGAACAGGCAATACCGGTTTCATCTGAGAACATAACTCAAATTGTGCGCGAGCTACATCCACTGATGAGTCCTAGTAAGCGGCTTGAGACCGTGAATGGAATCCTTGCTCAATTCACCGGACTGGGAACTTTGGATGAACTGCTGCTTATTCAGGGCTTAACAGATATTTTGGTCAATTCACATTCTGAAATTTGGATTGATAAGGGTCAAGGTATGCAACGCGTTGCAACGACATTTCAAGATGAAAAGGATTTAAGAAATTTCGCGGTACGCCTCGCTTCAATGGCAAATAGGCGTCTTGACGAAGCAAGCCCTTGGGTTGATGCGAGGATGCCGAATGGAATCAGATTGCATGCAGTTATTCCACCTTTGAGTGTGGCAGGAACAACAATTTCGTTACGAATACCCGCGCAGTCAGATCTCACCCTTGAGGATTTAGTTGAAGCCGGTTCTGTCTCAGTTACGGGAGCAATCTTTCTGGAAAAAGTTATCACGGCAGATTTGTCAATGATTATTTGTGGTGGAACTGGCAGTGGCAAGACAACCGTTCTAAATAGTTTGTTGGCACTGGTATCTCCTAAAAAACGGATTGTGATTGTTGAAGACTCACAAGAACTCCATGTTTCACACCCGCACGTTGTCGCGCTGCAAGCACGAAATTGCAATGTCGAAGGTCTTGGGGCCATAACCATGCGCACTCTAGTGCGCCAAGCGCTGCGCATGAGACCTGATCGGATAGTCGTCGGTGAAGTTCGGGGAGAAGAAATAGTTGATCTACTAATTGCGCTCAATACTGGTCACGAAGGTGGGGCGACAACCATTCATGCTAACTCGGCCACAAGTGTCCCCGCTCGGGTTGAAGCCTTGGGATTAATGTCCGGGTTACCACTGCCAGCTATTCGTAAACAACTACTTTGTGGCGTGCAGGTCGTAATAGATCTAAAAAGGGATAAGTCTGGACAACGAATATTAGGTGGGCTGCATGTATTGGCGGAGGAAGAAATGGGTGAGGTTGCGGTCCTGAAAGCCATTGACCTAAATACCGACGAGCGATTCGAACCTGGTTACCGAAAATTGAGCGAATTACTTGGATCACGGTGTAGTTGATGTCCGGAATAATACTCTCGGTTTTGATTGGCATCTCGGTCTATCTATTTGTTTGCCCATTACCTCGCATCTCACTTGAGGCCTTCCCAAAGTTTGAGGAAATCAAATGGCGACCAGTGGGTACTAGAACTCGAGGGCTTGCTAATTCCGATGTTTTAGTTTTACTTTGGATACTACACACCGATCTTTTGGCGGGACTGACTTTACACAGTTCAATTTCTAGAGCAATACCAAGAATGCCCGAACACCTGTTCTCATTCACCAGAACAGCTTTGGATAATCAAAGAGATCTCATCGACTCATTTAGTGACGATGCACCTGAGGCCAAAAATCAAATATTTTGTGAGCTAATGCAGATATTGAAGGTTACGAATTTCTCTGGTTCTTCCGCGCACACCGCTATTAAGCGACTCATAGACCGAGTCCATAATGAGCAAAGGAACACGCAATTAGTGGCAAGTGAATTGGCTGGGACTAAGGCCACGGTCCTAGTTCTTGCTTGCCTACCTGCACTTGGAATGTTTATGTCTGCTGGACTCGGCATAAATTCGATGCAGTGGCTTTTGAGTAACCCTGCTGGATGGGCTTGTCTTCTGCTCGGATCTAGCCTGGAAATCATTGGACTATTCTGGGTAAAACTTTTAATAAGACGCGCAACGGTTGTCACCGGATGAACATTCTCTTTTCTTCGTCAATTATGTTGAGTATCTATTTGTTTCTAGGAACGACTAATGGTTTAGCTCGAAAAAAAAGCAAGCGGGTTAAGTTCCCAGAAACTATGCCGGTCAAACTTTTGCACCTAAGGAATTTCCTATTCGCGGTGATGGCATTATTCTCAGTGGGCGGCAAAACTGGCCTATTGCTTTTCGCAGCCATCCTTGGTGTTTTGTACCTTTTAGTTCCCAGGCTGAAAGAGCGTGAAGAGAATAAGTTGAAGGGCTTGACAGCAACAGCGCTTGCTACGGTGACAGAGCAACTTGCCATGTGTCTATCAGTCGGGATGACAACTCAACAGAGTTTGCAGTTTGTTTGTAAGTCAAACATCCCTGGGGCTACAAATAATTTAGCCAAGGCAATGATGGCTATTGAACTAGGACAACCTGTGCCTAATGCACTTGCATCGCTCACTGCCGAAGATCCCCGTTGGCAACCGGTCTTAGATATTTTGATTCTCGGGTATCACTCGGGCGGACCATTGATTGCCAGTTTAGATGCGCTCATATTGCAACTAAGGGATGAAGCACAAAGCGAGAGGACCAGAAAAATTCGTGGAGTTGCAGTGCGGTGTGTACTGCCGCTGGGCTTTTGTTTTTTGCCAGCTTTCATCGTTCTAACAATTGTTCCAATTATTGCCTCATTTATTTCACAATTGGCATGGTGACCCACAATGCAATTTTCATCCACAAATTTTCCTATTACTTGGAGCGCTGGTCTAAGTTCCATGACAATCGACACGAGCATTCGCTCTCGGATATTTCTATTTGATTGGGGAATTACATGAAACGATTTTCGATTATCTCTGCTTTGCAAGATGAGAATGGTATGACAACCGCAGAATATGCAGTGGGCACCTGTGCTGCTGCCGGCCTTGGTGGACTATTGCTAAAAATATTGACAAGCACACAGTTGGCCGACTTGATCGTCAGCATAATCAAGCAGGCCTTCAACTTCCTCATTGGCTAAGTTATGACCTCAGATACCGTGACGTTGGATAGGCCAAAAGTCCTAACCGCAAGGATGTTGCTGAAGTTAAGAAATAGCAACGGATATGCCACAGTCGAACTAGCAATGACGCTTCCAATTTTGGCGTTGGCTATGTGTTTGTGTCTGTGGGTATCGAGTCTTGGCGTAATGCAAATACAACTACAAAGTAGTGCGACCACCGCTGCCAGAATATTGGCTCGTGGCGAGAATCTACCAGCCGGTTTTACCGATCAACTTCCTGACGGGGCAGTACTTGATTCGGAATTCACTGTGGATTCAGTAACAGTCAATTTGAGCCTTGATAGGGCATCACCACTGTCAAGGATTCCGATGGACATAGAACTGAATGCGAGGTCTGTGGCTAATCTTGAGAGCAATCAAAGTGTCTTTATCAATCAAGAGTGACCGTGGCTCCGTGACAGTTCTGAATTTAGCGCTACTAATTTGTTTAGCAAGCCTGTTTGTCACGGTATTTTCAGTGTGTGATGTTGTAGTTCAAGCACATAAGTTGCAAAGCAGTGCTGATCTGGCAGCAATAGCAGGTGCACAACTACTACTCACCCAACCGAGTGAAGTATGCAATGCTGCTGCGGCACTTGCAGCAAGAAATGGCGCACTATTGCAATCATGCACAATTGATCCGTCAAGTGTGACCGTTAAGTTGAAAGTGAAAACACGCAGTGAATTGATTTCAAGATTTAGCCCAAGCATTTTGCAAGAGGCTCGGGCAGGCTTTTGAACCCGTTTATTCTGGGGATGCTGTTTTAAGCATCTCGTTTAGTATCGTTATGGCCGCATGTTTATCAAGCGGGTTGTTATTGTTGCCACACTTTGGGGATTGAACGCATCCTGGACAACCGTCTTCACATTTGCACTCAACCATGACATCGCGAGTTGCCGCTAGCCATTGCCTAGCAACTTCAAACCCGTGATGGGTAAAGCCAGCACCACCAGGATTGCCATCGTAAATGACGATTGTGCACATCCCATTATCAGGATGTTCAGCAACAGAGACGCCGCCGATATCCCAGCGGTCACAAAGGCTAAATAGTGGTAGCAACCCGATCGCTGCATGCTCGACTGCGTGAGCTGCTCCACTGACATCACCAATTTCAAGGTTAGCCAGAACGTGAGCGGGAATCGTCCACCAAAATCCTTGGGTCCTTAATGTTGTTGGTGGAAGTTCTAGTTTTTCTTCACCAAGTATTTGCCCAGTGAGCAACCGTCGCTTTTGAAAACTGATTACATGATTTGTCACATCAACAATGCCCGCTGAAAGTTCAAAGGGACCCCAATTGACAAACCTTTCGGTCGAAACTAGCGATACCGAAGTTATTTCTCGAGCGTATGTGGAGTAATCAACATCAGTTGCATGCGCGAAAATCACATGTTCAGTCCAGTTCAGGTCATCGACGTAGAAAGTCTCACCAAGATGGACGTAAATTGCACCTGGATGCACTTGGAGAAAAGCGCCAGAAGAATCAATAGTGCCGAGAATTCTGCCAGTTCCCGTTTCCAATATGTTGTAGGACGGTAATCCGCTGCCTCTGATATCAGCCAAGGACTGTGCTCGACCTTTGCCATTCCAATACCAGCCCGTGGGCCTACGTTTGAGCAATCCTTCACGGCACAGTTCTTCCAACACCTCTGTGACCCGCTCAATTGGTCCAAAATCTGGTAATTCATCCGCAGAAAGATGCAGTTCACTTGCCGCTGCGGGCAGTTGCGCGGCCAGAATGTTTTTATTTGTTGGGTCACACACTGCTGCCTCAATTGGCTCATCATAAATAATTTCCGGATGACGAACCAGATAGTGATCGAGAGGATTATCATTCGCGATCAGCAACGCATGTGCATCTTGTTGGTCTCGGCCTGCTCTACCAACTTGTTGCCAAAAACTTGATCTAGTCCCAGGCCAACCAACCAAAACAACCGCATCTAAGCCTGAAATATCAACACCAAGTTCAAGGGCTGTTGTAGTAGCAAGACCCAATATTTCCCCAGCTCTAAGTTGCCGTTCAATTTCACGACGTTCTTCTGGGAGATATCCGGCCCGGTATGAAGTCACTTTGTCAACGAGCTCAGGCGACACATCCGCAAGCTTGTTCTTAGTAATTGTGGCAACAGTTTCGGCGGCCTTACGCGAGCGAACAAAGGCTAGTGATCGCGAGCCAGAAATAACTAAATCTGTTAGCGCATCACTGGCTTCGGCAATTGCAGAGCGGCGAATAGGAGCGCCGAGAATATCAGTGCCAAGGGTTTCGCGCGGGAGGGTTAGTGCCAGGGTAAGGGCACCGCGGGTGGATGTATCAGTGGAAATCTCAACAAACTCCTGATTAGTTAGCCTCGTAGCGTGTGTAGCCGGAGCAGAAACAGTCGCAGAAGCCATGATTATTTGCGGAGTTGAGCCATGATATTTTGCTATTCGAATTAGTCTCTTCAAAACATTGCTAACGTGTGCACCGAATACACCTTTATAGACATGACATTCATCAATTGCGATCACTTGTAGATTGCGCAAGAAATGTGCCCATTTTTCATGGCTACCTAATAACCCGTAGTGCAACATGTCGGGATTGGTGACAACGATGTTAGCCCCGTCGCGAGCAAATCGCCGTTCTACCGAGTCAGTGTCTCCATCGTAAGTAGCAATTTGTAGTTCTGGGATGTTCCATTCATATAGTGAACGACTCTGGTCGTGAGCCAATGCCTTAGTCGGCGCGATATATAGTGACTTAGCTTTTGGAATTGTTAGCACATTTTGAATCATAGGCATTTGATAGCAAAGAGATTTACCGCTCGCGGTGCCAGTTGCGACCACAACATTATGCCCAGCATGGGTTGCTTCGATTGCATCTAGTTGATGCCGCCAAAGTTTATTTATACCCACACGTTCTAGGGAAGAAGCAACATCTGGCGCCAACCATTGCGGCAGGTTTGCCATCTCACCACTTCGCAAGGGCAAGTGACGCAAATGGAGATCATTCCCAAAGCGTTCTTTGAGTTCGTTCTCCCAGATTTGCGACATATGTTGATTCTGCCGTTGACCTCGGACTCAAGTGCATCTGGGAGCATTATTCCGATAGATTTAGATAAGAGAGATTGGAGTTCTAGTGGATGTGACAATTGAGACCAAGGATGCGCACACTATTGTGCACGTCGATGGTGAAGTCGATTTGGCTAATGCCCCAGAACTAGATTTGGTATTGGCAGAAACAGTCGCGACCAAGCCAATCGCAATTGTGGTTGACCTTTCTGCTGTGACATTCATGGACTCAACAGGTTTAGGTGTACTAGTTAGAACTCTGAAGCGCTGCCAAGAAAGTGCTATTCGTTTGGACTTAATTGTGACTAACGATCGCGTGTTAAAGGTTCTTGCGATTACTGGCTTGGATACAGTTTTGCCAATACATGGCTCAATTGAGTCCATCTCTTAGGTTTTCAACGACTGGTCGTTTTCGTTATTAGTCGCTTTCGGCTAGAGTATGAGGTCGTTGCACAATTTATTGCGCAAAGCGCCCGTAGCTCAACGGATAGAGCATCTGACTACGGATCAGAAGGTTAGGGGTTCGAATCCCTTCGGGCGCGCAAGAGTTTATTAGACAGTTTTGATAGGCAATTTTTTCTCAACGCTAACGCCTCATGAGGCTGCCGCTCACCGATTACAAGAGACTGACTTAGCTGGCAGCTTGTCATCAATCAGATAATCGACAAAAATGTCGGTCAAACATGCGTTATCAAATCCGGTCAATGGCGCATGAACTGATCCATTAAAGGTGACCAAAGGTGACTTGAGCTCTTTAGCGGTTTTTACAGCAAATGGGTAAGGAGTAGTTGATTCATACCTTGACCCGATTACGAGAACCGGACTGCCCGAAGTATTGGTTCGTTTCGGTTGCACTCTGGAAGGATTAGGAATGTTTGGGTCAGAGAAGGCTGCGGATGTCCAATCAAGTCCGTCGTCCTCACCGGTGTACTCAAAATCTTTTGAATCCTCCTGAAGTTTTGTCCAAAATGGCGATACCGCTTCGATCTTCTCCTGCAGGGCAGCATAATCTTCGTCGGAGCGATTATCGCGAGAGTCAACATCAAGTGAATTTACGATGCTGAGAATTTCGTAGCTATTGTCTCGTTTGATTTTCTTTGGTTCATATTTCGGGCCGCCTAGGCTATCCGTATCGTAACCGTCTAGGTCTAAGGCGAAATATTCGAAAATACCATTCCACCGGTCTGTGCTTCTAAGACCATCCATGCCCATGTTGAAATATTTTTGAGAGGTTTCCTCATCCAAATATGTCAGCGCAAAAATTCCGTGAGTAAACATATATTCAGTACTCACTCGATTTTCGGTCCCAGGCACAATCTTCATACCTGCAAAACCGATGAGCTTGTCATCATCGCCAAGTTGACGAATCTCCAACATTATCTTTTTGACTCTTTCCACGCTTAGATTATTTGCTTTTGCGTAACCTCGAATCAATCGGGTCAATTGATTTTCTTGAGCCCGCGCATCCGCAATCATTTCGCTCTCACCATTTGGCTCGTTTGTGGTTGGACTATCCAAAATCATGTGTCCAATTTTGCTTGGATATTTTGTTATGTAAGAAGCAGCAATGGTTGTGCCGTATGAGGATCCTAGAAAATTGAGTGGTTGATCGCCAGTGACAACCTGCCTCATTATTTCCAAATCCGCAACCACATTCTTAGTCGTAAGTGTCCACCAATTCGGATTAGCTTTCATGCATTTACGCATGTAAGCATCCGATATTTTCTGACGTGCCTTTACCTCTTTCATATTGGAAGGAGTGTCTTCACCCTTCCAATACGTCTCAAAGTCTGACTGGTTGCTGCATTTAATCTGCTTTCCCGTAACTGGTGCCGAATGACTCACACCCCTTGGATCGAAACCGACAATGTCATAGACATCTGTTACCGCTTTAGGAAATGGGACCCACTGTAGCTCTTCGATACCGGAAGCTCCTGGACCACCAGGATTAATAAACAGTGTGCCCTTTTTGTTCGCACTTGCCGAAGAGAGACGCATCAAGGCAATCTTGAAATCTGGAAGATCATCCTTCGCTCTATACGTTGCAGGAACGAGTAGGCCTGTACAAGTCACCCGTGATTTCACAAATGAATCGCTAAATTCGTCGTCACTAACAAAATATGATTTTGGACAAGTCGTCCACTTCAATTCCTGCGACTTGTATGTCCCCAATTCTCTAGCCTGGACACCATTAGATGTACAAGCAGACATCAGAAGTAGAACAGGAATAAGCAAGATACTGCGTTTCATTAAGCCGCCTATGTGATGCGAAAAAGGTTTCGCTCTGAAATCTTATTGAACCCCTGCGACATATTTTGGTTCCTGTAACAAAAGTCATTTGAATCTCTCTTGACGCGTTACGCAGGTGTGCTGTACAAAAGATAAGCCTTTGACTTAGAGCCTATGGGTAGATGATCCGTATTTGAATTCTTTGATCGCGGAACCAATTGACAAATCGTCGTGAAATTTCTGCATGGCCAAGTGTAGTCGGGTGAATTCCATCAGATGTCATCAATTTGCTCTTGCCAGTTAGCCAGTAACTCACATCAGGAATGTAAGAAATTGAATTGATACTTGAAGCTTGCGCAATCCAAGAATTTATGTCCAAGTAGCACTGAGGCGTTGGCCTCCTATCATTTAGCACAACAGCCATTGAAATAATTTCAGCATCAGGCAATCCATTTCTTAGGGATGTTAGGGTCTGCCTAATTGCATCTCTTGTAGCGTATGGATTGGTCCGTGCCTGAACGCAGTCATTGCGACCACCGGAAATAACTACCGCATCAGGTCTTAGGGAAATCGCCAATTTAGCCATTGCGGCTATGCTCTTGCATTCTTTTGTGCGACACAATCCTTTTGAATATCCATGGGTGAAGCCCGTTCCATATCGGGCAAGATTTGTTGCTTTCCAACCCAATTGACTGGAAACCAAAGCGGGCCAATTCTTCGATGGAGTCACTCCGTAACCGGAGGTAATCGATGCTCCGAGAAAGACGACATTTGCGGGCCTCGTTGGGGTAGGAGTTGGTTTTGCCGTTACAGACACCGGTCTTTCGCCAGGATTCAATTCACTTGAAAAAATAGCTGGTGTCGAAAATGTTGATAGCCCAATACATATAACGGTGGCAATTAAGCTCATTCTCGAACTCCGTGAAACTGACTTACTAGGGATACGAGTCTTCTGTAGTCCAAGATTCGCCAATTTCAAACCGAGATCCTTGATCAAAAGTGCATGTGTCGCAATAGCTAAAACAATGAGCGTGAAAACCAACAGTACTCGCACCAGAATTCCATCTCCCAGGTTCAAAGAATTTTGAAAGTAGATAATTGGACACACCCAAAGCAGAAGAGGGAAGGCGATTATTCCCAGGTATGGAAGTGGAGCCTGGGACAAAATGCGCGTTGACCAGGTGCTGTCTACTCTCGGTGTCGCCCAGAGCAGGTAGCCAGTTGCTAGGAGTGGCAAACCAATAATGTAATAGTAATTTCCATCGCTGACTACAAATGGGCTAATACAAATCAGGATTAGGGCAATAACTCGATTGATCTCGAGCATCGGGCTTTCTAGATTCCTAGATTTGAACTTTACCGTGGCACACAACCCACCAAGCGCGAATTCCCAAATCCTGGCACCCGAGGAAAATGGTGTTGAGTTCGGATGGACACGCGATTCCAAAAGCATGTAGAAAAATGAAAGAAAAAGTGTCACCAAAAGTGCAATTTTTAGGCGTTGCCGAGATTGCACTTTCTTTGCACCTAAATATGATGTGGTTATCGAGAGAGCTCCGATAATTATCGAAGAAAAAATAATTGCACCCTGTATTAATAGGGACGTGGCCCATGAGAAGGCAAAAGGGCTCAGAACTGCCCTTGGAAAAAAGTAGTCAATGCTATGGGTCATTGAGTACACGTTTGAGGACATCAAAGCGGCCCAAATTGACTCATCATTGAAGGCTTGAATTGAATCGCGGTCGATGAGCAGGGATGCCAATAAGTAACTTAGGCCGATTACCACGATTGCGCTGACGAGAATAGGGCCAAATGCGGGTAAGTAGAAGTGCCTTAGTTCAATATATCCTTCTCGATTATTTGCTTTGGCATTTTTTCGGTACTGATTAAATAAGTGTTTGGTAATTAAATATCCAACAATTACAAAAAATATATCAAAGCCAATGAACCAACCGGAAACTTGTTTCAGACCAATCAATGGTGAAACCACAAACAAAAGAGCGAGCGCTCTCAGACCTAGGATGTCCTTTCGGCTACTCATGATTTAAGGATACCTATTCACGAACGTTTACCATGCGTCTGGATTATCGGTTCAGCCCAACGCGAGCTATGAATTTCCCCATCAATTTCCGAGCAATGAACTTAGTTGTGTGGGTGATACTGTCGGCCCGGCGGTAGACCTGCCAAAGGTCTGAAAAGTATTTGTCCTGTATTGCGCCTAATTCAGACTCGAGATGAGGCAGAGCCCTTTGCAAATCCGAGAATGATGTGGCCAAAATCTCCTCAGCATCCTGTTGAGGGGCCTTAATTTCTGGGATGACAAAATTCGATTCACCCACGATGCCAATGTCCTTAGCAAAATTCCGCCCAGTAACTATGTGGAGCTTTTGAAAGTGAGCCATTATCTGGTCTAAAACGCCGTCGTTATTGCCCATAACGCTGAATATGCCTTTGGTAGCCAATTTCGCGAATACCCGTTCGCGATTCCTATGCCGGTAACTAACACCAGCAAGTGTTGCTAGGTATGTCTGCGTTAAGTCCTGGCGTTGCGAGAAGTATGTTGATGCTTCGGCAAATGCCTTTGTCCCTTCACCGATGAAAAAGTCACGTCGATTTGATTCAAGTGGATTCTGCTGGTACCCGGTGTGGATTTGGCAAGCGGCGACCTTTACAACTTGCTCTGTCTGGCTGGCTAAGCCAATCAGGTGTTCGAGAACTTCAAGATATGAAGGGTCTAGAACTAGATCGTCCTCAAGAAATATTCCCCAGGCAGAGTCATCCATTTCGTACACAGATTTCTGTAAATCAAAAAGCGCGCGAGCAAGACCCTGATTTGAATCAGGTCGTATGAGTCTTGCACCGGGCAGATATTTTGCAACTAAGTCTGCGACTGCTTGTGTGCGGTCTGGGATTTTTTGAAAATAATCGCTTGACTTTTCGTAACCATCAATGAAACAGATGATTCTAGATTGGTCTAAATCTAGAGTCTGATTCAATAACGACAGAAGAAATCTCTCGGTGTATTCAGGGCGATTGAACATGCGAATTCCGATAGGGAACCTTGTTAATCTTTGAATTTGATTCATCAATTTTCTTCCGAATTGGCTTGCATGAATTCTGCTCTATAAGCGTAACCGAAAGGCGCAAGTTCTTAACATAAGCATGTTCAATCGACAGCCAGTAAACCCTACTAACCGTGGCATTCAACGAGTGGATTAAGCGAGCAATAGGATTTTAGGTAAACCGAGGATCTCTAGGAGTCGTCATGTCGCACACCACACCCAAATTCAGTAAAAAGCTTCTGTGGTCTCAGGACTTTAAGGGCGTTAAGGGCAGAGTCCCCAGCGTTGAATATCATGACGAAAAAACTGTTGGTGGAAAATTGAAACGAAAGACTGATTGGAACATTAGTTTTGGTGACGGTTCTGTCGATGGTCCTGGTGCGGGCTGGGGCAACAATGAAAAAGAGTTCTACACGGATGAAGCAGTAACACTTGACGGTAGCGAACAGGGCAACCTCGTTTTAACCGCGCGCAAGACTGATGCCAAAAATGGACCAGAGGGATGGAAGAGTCATCCCGATTGGGCATATGTGAGCGGAAAACTGACCACAGCAGACAAATTGAGTTTTAAGTATGGATTAATTGAAGCGCGCATAAAATTACCAACAGAGTTGGGTAGTTGGTCAGCATTTTGGATGCTAGGTGATGGCCTGCTTAAGGGTGTTGCTTGGCCACAATGCGGCGAGATTGATATCTTGGAAGCGGTAGGCCAAGAGCCAAAAAGTTTGTTGGGCACAATTCACGGTCCAGGTTATTTTGGAGATGCAGGCATAACACAGAAGATTCACCATTCAAAGAAACTTTCTTCGGATTTTCACACCTATGCAATCCTGTGGTCACCAAACAAGATCCAATGGCTTTTTGACGGCGAGGTTTATCACACGCTTAGTAAGGCTGATGTGGCACCGAATGAGTGGGTTTTCAATCAGAACTATTACATGATCATCAACTTGGCCATGGGCGGCACTTTAGGTGGGAGCCTTGACCCAAATGTCACCGTCAGCAAAATGAAGGTTGATTACGTCAAGTACTACGCCGTGAAAATTGGGAATGCCAAATCTTACATTGGGAAATTAACTAGACATTAATTGTGTTTTCAGACTGCAATCTTTGTAATTCACTTCAAACGTCAGTCGGCTAGATTTAGTTCAAATTCACAACATTTTTCACGTTATGTGCCTACGGTATGGGCATGCTTCCCACAGTCAAACTTCGTGATGCCCGAAAATCATTTTCACAGGAAACAACAAATAGTTCGAAAGAGCATCAAAATCACATCCGCAGAGACATCCAAGGATTACGAGCTGTCGCAGTTCTGATTGTTATTGCCTATCATGCAGATTTCCCCTTTATTCCCGGTGGATTCATCGGCGTAGATATATTCTTTGTCCTGTCCGGCTTCCTTATTACTGGCGCATTGCTTCGCGAGGTAGCAAAAAATGGTCGCATAAACCTGGGTAATTTTTGGGCTAGACGTGTGCGCAGATTGTTACCAGCTTCAATTGTGGTACTCAGTATCACCTTGTTTGTCTCAATGCGCGTGCTGCCACTATTGCAGCGGGCGAGCGTCTCGGCTGATGTTATGTGGGCAAGTCTTTTCAGCGCCAATTGGAGATTTGCAATTCAACAAACCGATTACTTAGCCGCAGATCGAGTTGATAGTCCGGTGCTTCACTATTGGTCACTAGGAGTTGAAGAACAGTTTTATGTTGTGTGGCCGATTGTTATATTCCTGGTTGCCACATTGGCGTCTGCCATCACAAGGTACCTGAATGTAAAAGTGCCAATACCCAATTCTCAGCCTAGAGATTCAAGGCACATCCTGAACCTGTCTTTGACTTTGGTTCTTGGCATTTTGGCGGCAACATCTTTTTTGGTTTGTTTTCACCTTTCGATTTCTAATCAGCCCTTTGCCTATTTCGGAACATTCTCTCGAGCATGGCAACTCGCACTTGGTGGGCTATTGGCAATCTGGGCTCACAAGCTTATGAATCTAAAGCGTGGAACCCAAGAGGCATTAGGATTCATCGGCAGTGTGGCCATTTGTTGTTCTTTTTATTTCATACATGAGTCGCAAGTTGGTGTTACCCCATACCCAGGATGGCAAGCAGTGGCTCCAACGATTGGCACTATTGCGTTACTTGCCGCTGGGTGTGCAAGCAGGGAGACTGGTCTGCAGAAATTCTTATCGCTTAAACCTTTGCAATTTTTGGGTGGGATTTCGTATTCCTGGTATCTCGTTCATTGGCCTTTTTTGGTCCTGGGCCAAGTGATTTTTGAGCAAAACTCACTTCTCCTAAACCTTTGCCTAGTGGCAGCATCATTATTTGCAGCTTGGCTTTTAGCAATCTTCGTGGAAAATCCCTTGAGGTTCTCAAAGTTATTGACGGTCAGTTCGGTTCGCACTATTGGGCTAGGAGCTCTTTCTCTCGTCCTAATAATTTCGCTTGGGATCACTACAATTTGGAAAACCAATTCCGTGTATGCCAGTACGGCGCTAGTCAAAAATTCCAATGGGCAATTTCAAAAACTAAACCCAAGTCCAGCAGATGCTTCTACTGACTACTTTTCACTTGCCAAATTTGGTTGCGCACTTGGGCTTGATCAAGTCGTAGTCAACGAATGCGCCTTTGGAAGAATTGATGCTGATCAATCATTGGTTATCTTGGGAGACAGCCACGGATCTGCGATTTTTCCAGCAGTTGAGGCAGCCGCCCAAAAACAGAATTGGAAAGTGAATGTGTGGACGAAGAATGCATGCCCAATCGCGAATGTGTCTAAATGGGATACTGCTCGCAAACGAATATTCTCTGAGTGCGACGAGTTTCGTAGAACAATAATTGGGCAAACTATCAGCCGCAATCCGAACTTGGTCATATTGGTTTCAGCCTTCAACCCAAAAACAATTTTGATTGATCGAAATAGTGGTGCGCCGATAGCCCAATCCAAGATGAGAGCAAACATGATTTCGGGCCTTAGGCAAAGCATTCGGCAATTAACGAATGCCGGATTGAAGGTTGTTATCCTGCGTGAACCTCCTTACGCTCCGTTTGACCCACCGGAATGTCTAATCGAAAAGAAAAAAGTGGAGGCCTGCGCATTTAATGCCCCACAACAGTCTCCAGAGGTACAGGCCTCGAAAAACATATCTAATGCCAAAGTCTTAGATCTATATTCAGCAGTTTGCCCGTCGGATAGGTGTTCACCAGTCAAGAAGCAGGTAATCGTTTATCGAGATAGGACACACATGACCAAAACCTATGTAATGACTCTGGAACCTAGATTTACTCAGCTTTTGAAACAGTATGAATAGAGACATCTTGGTTTTGGGGTGAGGGAGTGTGCTTGTAGGATGTTGCAGCACACTAAAACTTTAGTTTTGGTGCCAGCCGCCTTAGCTCAGGGGTAGAGCAACTCACTAGTAATGAGTAGGTCCGGGGTTCAAATCCCCGAGGCGGCCCGCAGAATTGCTTTTGCAATTCGGCGGGACGCTCCATGGATTTGGGAGGAGCGTAGCGACGGTTCCCCGAGGCGGCCCACTGAAATGCGTAGCATTTCACGATTCCGCTCACCGGATTTGGGAGCCGATTAGCGCAATCCGTAGGGATTGCTGTAATCGGAATTAAGTTAGTTCCTTGCTTTCTTGCGACGGTTCCCCGAGGCGGCCCATCTCGAGGCGAAGCCTCGGTGGTTTGACGCCCTTTAGATTCATACACATTCAACTTGTAGGATGTGTGGGCATGCTGTTTTAATGCAAGCCGCCTTAGCTCAGGGGTAGAGCAACGCACTCGTAATGCGTAGGTCCGGGGTTCAAATCCCCGAGGCGGCCCTTTTGAATAGCCAAAGGGCTATTCAAAAGGGCCTTTTTCGTTTGAACCCCGGAAGGGGTGGGGAGGAGAACAAATCGCTTTAAGCGATTGTGTTCGACGGTTCCCCGAGGCGGCCCACTGAAATGCGTAGCATTTCACGATCCTGCTCACCGGATTTGGGAGCCGATTGGCGCAATCCGTAGGCCTTTATCTCGGATGATGCGAAGGCATCATCTCGATGAGCAGAATAAGTTCTGTCCGTAGGCTCGTAATTCCGGATGATGCGTAGGCATCGACTGTGCAAGCAGAGTAAGTACAGCCCATCCGTCTTTATTTCCGGTTGCTACGATTGCCGCTCCATTGACCGATTGTTCTAAATGCCCAGACCAATGCGCTTGCCAGAGCGACGAACACCAGGGCAACTGCTGAGTACTGTGCCCAGATCACCAGGTACATCAGCGAGGTCTGGACTAGCGTCTGAGGCCAGCTACCGAATGTGGTGACAACCGTTCTTCCAGCCTCATCCCATGCACAACTCACTAAGTCAGGCTGGCTGAAAAGTTTAAAAGTCCTCTCTTGGGCATCGACCAAGACGCTTTGGGTCGTGGGGGCATGACGCAAACAAAAATTAGAGACATCCTCATTCCACGGCCAGTTCATCTCTCCCATAGCGAGTGCAACAATGCCAAAAATCAAGATGAGTCCAAAATTGGCAGCTATCAGAATAAGTATCACTCTTCGTACACGCTTAAACATGTTGATAATCTACCTCTTTAACAAATCCTGCAAACGCCCAGAGCGGTCAAATCTTTTGTGTTTAGAATCGCATATAATGGGAATAACATTTACTCGCGCTTACTTTGTCATGCCATGATGCATGTCGCCTTTACTGTGTGACGATTACTAATAGGAGAGATCTAAGTTGGACGTATCCCTGGGCATTTGGTTGACCCTATCCGGTGTTCTTGCATTCCTATTGGTCCTCGATTTTTTCACAGTAAGTCGAAAGCCTCATGATGCAATGTTTAAGGAGTCCCTAGCCTGGTCTACCTTTTATATCGCTGTGGCAATTGCATTTGGCATTTGGATTTGGACGACAGCGGGTGCTCAATATGGAAACGAATTCTTTGCGGCCTACTTGGTTGAGAAATCCCTATCAATTGACAATCTCTTTGTATTTGCCCTGATTTTTGCGAATTTTGGTATTCCGAGTGCATATCATCAACGGGCGTTACTTGTTGGTGTTATTTTGGCACTAGTTTTCCGGGGAGCGTTTATCGCCGTAGGTGCAGTGGCATTGCACAAATTTGCATTCACATTCGTGCTTTTTGGCGCACTCCTGATTTACACAGGTATCAAACTCCTACGCCACTGGGATGAAGATGATGAACCAGGTGATAATTCCTTTGTTCTTCTTGTTCGCAAATTCATACCGGTCAGCGACAAACTCGAAGGTAACAAGCTATTCACTCGACAAAATGGCAAGCGGATGGCGACTCCGATGCTTCTCGTAATGGTCGCTGTGGCCAGTACTGACCTTTTGTTTGCCTTAGATTCAATTCCAGCAACTTTTGGTGTCACTGAAGAACCCTTCCTAGTATTCTCCGCTAATGCATTTGCCCTACTTGGTTTGCGAGCACTGTACTTCCTGTTAAAAGGACTTCTCGACAAAATTGTTTATCTGTCGATCGGCCTAGCGTTAATTTTGATGTTCATTGGCGTGAAACTGGTCTTGATTTATGCACATGAGCGTTCTGAGTCGATTCCTAAGATTTCAACTAACACAAGCCTGATTGTTATTGCCTCGGTATTGATCATCTCGGGCATAGCTAGCTACATCAAAGTTAGAAAAGATCCAACCGCGCATGCACACTCAGGAAAGATAACCGAGTCTTTAATCGATGATTAATTTTGCCTGAGTCCCATGTTGGGATTTTAGAATTATTCTCTAGCTAGACTGGCTTCTAAATCTGGATCAAAGAAAAACTATTTTTTAACAATAGATGTAATGTCACTTAGCTCGCTTGGTGCAAAAATGGGTTAAGTATTTGAAAAGGAATCATCTAGGCTTTAGTTGTCCATCGACTATTGACTTGGAGTTTCAAATTGAATCGCCTTTGGCTTCACGTTCTCCACAGGTTCGGCAAACTGGATCAGATAATTCAATACCGTCGATCGCATTCAAGTCTTCCCAATATAATCAGGCCAAAGAACTTTAATGAAAAAATTATTTGGCGGATGTTTTTTGACAGAAGAATGTTGCTTGCGACTACCTGTGACAAATTACTTACGAAAGAGTTGGCACTAGAAAGGTGCCCAAATCTCTTGGCTGCTGAGACTCTTTGGGTTGGAGACAATTTGAGGGAATCTCTGAATTCGGATGTGTCTGGAGATTGGGTCTTAAAGGAAATCTCTGGCAGTGGACGAATATATTTCGGTAGCGGAATAATTGATTCAGCCACCCTGCTAAAAATGGAACATGAAACTGCTCATTGGGAAAAAGACAATAAGCATTCAAAGAAGCGCTCGTGGGCGTTGTCTATGGCACGCGAAGGCTTCTTTATTGAGCGCCGTATCTCAGTAGACATCCCGCAGGATTTCAAGTTCCATGTCTTTTCCGGACAGGTTGCATTTTGTGGCGTTGACTACAGCCGCTTCGAAGATCATCGAAGAGCATGTTTCAATCGAGACGGTGACCTAATTCCAGTCTCATATGGGTTTGAGGTGCCTGATCAAGTAGATCCTTTGCCTGAGAATTACCGGGAGATGGTAAGCATCGCAGAACGGTTGACGGCAGAATTCGATTACATGCGGATAGATTTATACAGTATCGAGGACAAGGTTTACTTT
>CAIVPQ010000007.1 GCA_903907835.1 uncultured Actinomycetes bacterium | reverse complement strand
GGGTGGCCGATTGGCCACCCCCATATTTTTAGTCTTTATTAGACGTTTTCAGATGCAGCATATGCTGAATCATCTGCAGCACTCTTTAGCTTGGCTACCTTGTAGATAGTTAGACCGAAGAGACACTTAGCCAACACGTCAGCTACGGTGTAGCCAATCTGTCGACCGACGAATGCATCCGCACCATCAATGCCAAACACTGGCATTAGGTACGAGATTGGGTAAACGCCCCATGTTGCGATTAGAAGTAGGCGTAGGCGGCCGATTGTGGCTGCTACTTCGCCTGGCTGACGCTCTAGTGAACGAGTAAGTTCCACGAACAATACATACAAGATGTATAGGAACGGAATCGTTGAAAGTGCGCCCCAAAGCAATTTTGTGCTATCTACGCTTGCGATTTCACCTGGGTAGCCAAGGATAATCATCAAGGCAGATGCTGGTACTAGACGGCTAGTTAGGGACTTGCGATTGCTCGCTGGAAGCGCCAATACTGCAACTGTTTCTAGAAGCAACAGTGGAACAGTTAGTAACCAGTCAACGTAGCGGTAAGCCTCGTTGAAACCCACGCCACCTTTAGTCTCTACGAAAGAATCGAAAATTCTCCAGTAGTGGTACAGCGCAATAAGCGTTACCGTTCCAGAAATTACAATCGCCTGACGGTACTTTGGAAGTACACGCCCTTGACTTAGGTACAAGAAAATAGTCGTGGCGAACATTGATGCAAAGCCAAGCGACAACACGTTGTATACCGCGTTGTACTGGTCAGTACTCAACGTCATAATGGTTTGATCCATGAATAAACCCCTTAGTTTCTTCAGGTCGCGGGTGCTACCTGATTCATGACATCTCTAACCCTTGCGTAATTGAAGGTTTTGGGCAACTTAAACACGGATATTGCCCGATAACATTTAGGTAACCTTACGGAGGAAAAATCGTGTTACGTATTAGTCGGGAACTTGTTGATCACATGGTTTCACATTCACGCACTGATCATCCAGACGAAGCATGCGGCGTGATTGCAGGACCAGCAGGTAGCGATAACCCGCAAAGATTTATTCCGATGTTGAACGCAGCACGTTCAGCAACCTTCTACGAATTCGAGTCTTCAGATTTGTTGAAGCTCTATCGTGAACTTGACGCTAATGACGAAGACCCAGTGATTATTTATCATTCACACACAGCAACCGAAGCGTATCCATCACGTACGGACATCAGTTATGCGTCAGAACCATTTGCGCATTATGTACTTATCTCAACGCGTGAGACCGGCAACCAAGATGGACCATTTGAATTTAGGTCATACCGAATTGTCGATGGAGTAGTAACAGAAGAAGAAATCGAAATAATTTAGCTGGCTGGGGCTAAGCCCAGAGTTGTCCGTCTAAAGCCTCTTCAGCTTCGTCAATAGTTCCCTCGTAGGCTCCGGTTGATAGATATTTCCAGCCGCCATCGCAAACTATGAATACGATGTCCGCTGGGACACCTTCTTTGACTGCCTTATTAGCCATTCCGATTGCGGCATGCAAGATTGCACCCGTTGATATACCGGCAAAGATGCCCTCTTTATTAAGCAATTCACGCGTTCGCATAACTGCTTCACGTGGCCCTACTGAGTATCTGGTTGTTAGTACAGATGCATCGTAAAGTTCTGGGATAAAACCCTCATCAATATTGCGAAGCCCATAGACCAACTCGCCGTAACGTGGCTCAGCCGCAACAATCGCGATGTCTGGCTTATGTTCACGTAGAAAACGTCCAGTACCCATCAAGGTTCCAGTTGTACCAAGACCAGCCACAAAGTGTGTGACGGTCGGGCAGTCAGCAAGAATCTCGGGACCAGTTCCGCGGTAGTGCGCATCTGCATTTGCTTTGTTGCCGTATTGGTAAAGCATGACCCAAGTTGGATTTTCAGCGGCCAGATTTTTTGCTACCCGCACAGCTTCGTTAGATCCGCCAGTCGCAGGGGAGTAGCGAATTTCTGCGCCCCACATGTTTAGAAGTTGAGTGCGCTCAGGAGATGTGTTCTCTGGCATAACACAAATTAATTTGTAGCCTTTAAGTTTTGCAGCCATAGCAAGTGAGATGCCAGTATTGCCACTAGTTGGTTCCAAGATTGTGCAGCCAGGGGTTAGCAAGCCATCACGTTCACCAGCTTCGATCATCGCCAATGCGGCACGATCTTTGATCGAGCCTGTTGGGTTTCTATCCTCAAGTTTTGCCCACAGGCGCACATCTGCAGATGGCGACAATGTTGGCAAACCCACGAGCGGGGTATTCCCAACTGATTCAAGCAGCGAATTGAAACGCATTAATTTGCGCCACCCGCAACAGCTGGCAAAACAGTGACAGTATCTCCATCCGCTACCGGCGCATCAAGGCTGCCAATGAATCGGACATCTTCATCGTTGATGTAAACATTTACGAATCGGCGCAATTTTCCATCATCAAGTAACCGATCTCCAATGCCAGGGAATTGGCCGTCAATGTCGGCGATGATTTCTGCCAGATTTGTCCCAGTTGCCTGCACTGAACGTTCATTATTTGTGAACGTACGCAAGATGGTCGGGATACTTACTGCAACAGACATGGGAATCTCTCTTAAAAACAATTGGAGTTCGTAGTCTTAGCCTAATTGACCCATGCCTATGTGGCATAACTCAACCGGGAATTAATGATTCATTGCATATATCGAGATTGGGATAGCCAGTGCTGAGCCTGTCACTCTTGGCTGGTTTTTCACATTAGCCTTATTAGATGAGCAACCGGCCGATAGGAGTCATGGATTCTGGCCTTGGTGGCCTAACCGTGGTTCGCTCAATTCTGGATCAACTGCCTAATGAGTCTGTTGTGTATGTCGGAGATACAGCTCATGGCCCATATGGACCACGCAGCATTGCTGATGTGCGCGAACTCTCGCTAAATGTTCTTGACTCACTTGTAGAACGCGATGTGAAAGCCCTAGTCATCGCATGTAATTCAGCAAGCGCTGCGACACTGCGAGATGCCCGCGAGCGTTATGCGGTGCCAGTAATCGAAGTTATCCAACCGGCAGTGCGACGCGCTGTTGGTGCAACACGCAATAGCCGAGTTGCCGTGATCGGTACTGAAGCGACAATCAGAAGTGGCGCCTACCTTGACGCGTTTGCGGCCGCACCTCAGATAACTTTGACTTCACAGGCTTGCCCGAGATTTGTGGATTTCGTTGAAGCTGGAGTCACTGGTGGCTCTGAATTATTAGATGTAGCGCGCGGATATCTTGAACCAGTCTTATCTGCAGGAATCGACACCATAGTTCTTGGCTGTACGCACTACCCGCTACTTACTGGTGTCATCTCATTGATCGCTGGAGATAAAGTCACCCTCGTATCAAGTGCTGAAGAAACTGCTAAGGATGTTTACCGCACTTTGGTTGAGAATGATTTACTGCGCGATTCTGGTCTTGAGGCACCAAGTCACGAATTCTTTGCTACAGGTGAACCATTCACTAACCTGGCACGACGATTCTTAGGGCCTGAGGTTGCGCAGGTTCTTACGCTCTAGTGCGTTAGAGTCAAGCACGTGACTTCACGTTCCGACGGCCGAGTAGCCGATGAATTACGCCCAATCCGATTCACCCGCAAATGGCTTGACCATGCTGAAGGTAGCGTCTTAGTTGAATTCGGTGCCACCAGAGTTCTCTGTGCAGTTTCTTTTACTGCCGGGGTCCCTCGTTGGAAAAAAGGTAGCGGTGAAGGATGGCTAACTGCCGAATATTCGATGTTGCCTCGAGCCACACACACCCGTAGCGATCGTGAAAGCGTTAAGGGAAAAATTGGCGGGCGCACGCATGAAATTTCACGGCTTATCGGTAGAAGTTTGCGTTCTGTACTTGACCTAACATCCTTAGGCGAAAATACAATCATGATTGACTGTGATGTTTTGCAAGCAGATGGTGGAACTCGAACAGCAGCAATCACAGGGGCCTATGTGGCCGTATGCGATGCCATCGAGTGGGCGCGCGAGTCTGGTTTGATTGAACCTTCTGCTGTCGTCATGCGCGATTCAGTTGCCGCGGTTTCTGTTGGAATCGTAGATGGCAAACCATGTCTTGATTTACATTACGACGATGATGTTCGCGCAGATACAGATATGAATGTTGTGATGACTGGCTCAGGAGCCTTTATTGAAGTGCAAGGAACTGCCGAACGGGAACCGTTCGATCGCGCACTTTTGAATGAACTTCTTGACCTTGCTACAAGTGGGATTGTTGACTTAACTCAAATGCAGAAAGCTGCCCTTGCGCAGCCATTAACTTAAGGCAACTTTTATGAAGATTGTTTTGGCCACATCGAATGCAAACAAATTAACGGAACTAGCTCGAATTTTGGAACATCAAGGTCTGAAAATCGAATTAGCCACAGTGGCAGAATTTCCAGGCGCACCTGCAGTGGCTGAGACTGAAAATACTTTTGAAGGCAACGCACTGCTAAAGGCTCGCGCGTTATGTTCGTTTACTGGTCTGCCCGCGCTGGCTGATGATTCAGGTTTATGTGTAAATGCCTTGAATGGCATGCCTGGGATTTTCTCGGCCCGATGGGCAGGAGCAACTCAAGATACAGATGAGGCAAACCTGCAACTCGTTCTGCGCCAATTGACTGATGTGCCAGATGTCCGAAGAGGTGCGCAGTTCGTTTGTGCAGCGGCACTAGTTCTTCCAGATGGACAAGAGTTCACAGTTCGCGGAACGGTTGAAGGTCGATTGATTCTTGAACCTGTAGGTGATTACGGTTTTGGTTACGACCCAATTTTTATTCCAGATGGTTTCGCGATTACCACAGCACAAATGGATGCTTTAGAAAAAGATGCAATTAGTCACCGAGGAAATGCTCTAAGGGCTATGGCTTTGATTTTAGAAGAACTAATCTAGAAACTTTATTTGGATCTGCATGGTGCGGGAGAGGGGACTTGAACCCCTACACCCGAAGGCGCCAGATCCTAAGTCTGGTGCGTCTGCCAATTCCGCCACTCCCGCGCATGCAGAACCTATTCTGTCAGGTTCGGCGAGTTCGCGCGAACCGCCCACCCTGCTTTGCCAGAATAGAGCAATAGCACCGATAGCCGCACCGAATCCAGCGATGGTCATTGGCACTGAACCCTTGCCATTCCCGCTGGTCCAAAGTAAGCCACCCCAGATCCCTGCCAGCAAAAAAGCCCCACCATTTAAGGACTGACAAACACCTTGGGCTTTGCTATGAATAAGTTGTAGCACCGAATGAGAAATAGACTGCGATGTTTTTTGCGTGAGATTTTTTAACATTAACTTGGAACTAAATACGTTTGGTGCGTACGCTAAAGACATGAGTAACAAGGGTGCTAATCAGGGCAAGTCGTCTGCCGATGCGCTTGCCAAACAGTTACAGGAAACTCGGGAACGTTTAGAACAAACCATCGAAGACATTGGTGATTACGTTAGGCCTAAAAACATAGCAACCAGAGGTATGGACAAAGTTACCGATTTCTTTAAAACGGATGATGGACAACCGCAGGCTCAACGTATTGCTGCAGCATTAGCAAGTGTTGTTGGGACGTTGGGACTTCTTAAAAAATCTCGCGGGAAGAAAGAGTCTTAGCCAGCCTCTGGGTGATTCAACGACATGCCTTGCATGTGATGACGACGACATAAAACTTCATACCCAACGACACTTTGCCCTTCTAAACCGGTATCGCCAGGAACAACCTGATCTCCTTCGGTGACCATCATCCCGTTCACCGTTCGGGCATTGTGCGTTGCTTTGCGACCGCACCAGCAGAGAGCTTCGACCTGCAAGATTTGAATTCGATCAGCAAGTTCAAATAGTCGACAAGACCCTGGAAATAATTCAGTTCGAAAATCACTTGCAATGCCGAATGCGAATACATCAATTTCAAGATCATCAACAACATGGGCTAGTTGATCTATGTGTTCGCGCGTGTAGAACTGCACTTCGTCGCAGATTACGAATTCCACGGGATCTTTAGGACTGGTTTCTGCCAAAACGTAGGTAAAGAAATTCAAAGCCTCGCTAACTTCAATTGCAGCAATCTCTAGCCCAAGACGACTTGAGAGTACTCCTTGACCTGCGCGGTCATTTTTAGTGAACACTAAACCGCGTCGGCCGCGACTTGTGTGCGTGTAGTTAACTTGGGCCGCGAGTGTTGATTTGCCACAGTCCATTGTGCCCGTGAAATAAACCAACTCTGCCATAACTACCCCCTGCGTTTGTTTGAATTCTATGGCAGATGTAGACGCTTGTTGATTATTAGCCAACAAAAAAGTGGGGATTTGAATTCAACCCTTGCGGCTAAATCCAAATCCCCACTGCTTGTTAATTCATTTAACCCACTTGAGTCACAGTCAAAATGAGTGACGGAGTTTCTGGTCTAGTAGGTGTCACTTGCGTCGTATTGCTAGCTAAGAATGCGGTTGCATCAGGTGAAGACCACTTCATCTCAATGTAATCGCCCGCTACAACTGTCACTATGAAGTTCCATGAAGCCACACTGCGTGTTGCCCCGGCAAGGGTAACCTCAGTATTGGTATTCGGAAGATTCAGGCCATTCTTTGCCAGCCAGATGTCCACTAAATCGGTACCAGCCGAAACCTTATCAAGCTGAGCCGAGAATTGAATGTTGTAGATACCTGAGTTTGCAAACGTAATTTGAGAACCTGTGACAACTGAGATTCCGAGTGAAGAAACAGTGGTGTCTAGGGTCATTGTCGTTTCCGTATCAGCGGCTAATACATTTTGCACAGTGGTGTCATGGAAACTTCCGTAGTAACCAGCAACACCAGGACCAGCAGGCCCAGTTGGTCCCGGAGCTCCCGTTGGTCCCGGAGGTCCCGTCGGTCCCACAGCACCATCAGCACCTGGCGTTCCCGGAGCTCCCGTTGGTCCAACCGCACCATCAGCACCTGGCGTTCCCGGAGGTCCGGTCGGACCTACAGCACCTACAGCACCGTCAGCACCAGCAGGCCCAGTTGGTCCCGTCGGCCCAGTTGGTCCTACAGCACCATCAATTCCAGGAGCGCCATCAGCACCTGCAGTACCAGCAGAACCAGTCGATCCCGTAGGTCCGGTTGGGCCTACAGCACCATCAATTCCAGGAGCGCCATCAGCACCTGCAGCACCAGCAGAACCAGTTGGTCCCGTAGGTCCGGTCGGTCCAACAGCACCAGTTGGTCCCGTAGGTCCGGTCGGTCCAACAGCACCAGCAGGCCCAGTTGGTCCAGGAGTTCCTGTTGGTCCAGGAGCGCCATCAAGGCCATTGATCCCTGCCGGCCCAATCAGACCGATTGGTCCTCGAGGTCCAGTGGCACCGGTTTGTCCTGGACGACTTTTGACAGCCCAATAAAGTGCTTTCGAACCTGGAGCGCATTTAGTCCAACCGCCATCCATTTCAATATTCCCAACAGCGGAGATGCAAGCGTGAATAATTCCCGAAGAGGTTCCGTTGCCATTTTTCGCGATTGCTTCAGAGCTCAGTCCTAGGCCCATCGCCATCACTATCGCGCTTGTTGCTCCAACCGGTGTCTTAAGTTTCTTGAGCCATTTTCCGCTAAATTTCAGGGGAAGAAATTTCGCCATGATTCACCTTCTGTCATTTGGCACACATCGCGTGCGCAACCTAGGGCACTTTTGTGCCTATTTCTAAGATAATTTTGCGTTATCTCGGTTAGAGGTAAATGACAGTCGTTTTGTTATCAAAGTGCTTTAATCCGTGTGAGGTGTATCCCAATTTTGGTAAACCGCTTGACACCTAATGTTCAAAGCATTGCGATGTGAAAGTTGCAGATTGCGAATTACTCGCAGGCTATTCCATCTGAGTCCCCATCGCGATACCAAGAATATTCAGAATCTTGTCCGCGATAATAAGGCCCGTAGCCTGATGCCTTTGCAAATCTACAAGTTTCGAATCGAGGATCTTGACCGCTATTGCGTGGGGGTACTGGATTGGAGTTTGAGTTGCCCGAGCTACTAAAACGCACCGCGGCTTTCGGGGGAGTAGCGAGATAGGCCCTTTTGCCACAATTAATAATTTTTCGCAGCAAGTCAGCGCGTTCAGTTGAGTCAACGCTCAACCCCCAACGGTATTTAACCGCAATCCAGTCATCAACATATTGACACGCGAATGCCCCCTTAGGTGGCATCCAGAGGTAAGGGTCCTTATCGCTCTTTGAACGATTTGATGATGCCGAAACACCTATTAGCGAGCGCGAGTATCCCAAGTCGTTGGCAAATGCCTCTCGAGTAGAGGCGCTCCATTTGTATGCCCCTGACGCCCAAGCCTCGGCAAGTGGAACCGTATGATCTATGTCCATCTGCTTGGGGCTCATGAAAACGACTCCGTCATATTTAGAAATCCATTTGCCACCAGATAAATAGCAGCCATTCGAGATTCTAGGTTTGATAGAGGCTTCGGCAATCAGCACTTCATATCGAGTGTTACAACCGTTCTGGTTCGCATCAACCCAATGTTTGAAGTAGTCCCTGTTGTAACCACTTGAGTACTCTGAGCGAACTTGTATTTTTGCCAGTAATGATCGTGCTGAAACTGCAGGAGTGGCATCTGTTGGAATCATTGTCAGGGAAAACAAGAATGAGGATAGAAAAAATATGCCTGCATAACGCACCAAGCTTTTCATCTCTCAGCCCACTCATCCCTATGACTAGTCGAAGACTATCTCACCGAGTCCAGATTCTTGTTGCTAATTCTTTTGTCTAAATCCTTGCTTGGCAGATAGCAGTAAATGAGCCATCTTTTCAGGCATGAAGTTTAGGACCTGACAAATTATGTCCCGGGTTCTTCCCTGTCTTAAATGTGTGGCCAATGAAGAAAATCCAGGTGTGCCGATCCGAGCTATTTCCCGCTGGTCTTCTTTTAGAAAGGTATATTCAAATTTAGAAATTCGTTCACGGGCAAAAATGCGGGTGTCTATTATTTCTTCAAGTCCGCTAGGTCTGGTAGAACTTTGCGATCCATCAAGTTCCAATCTAGTTCTACGACATTTCTTGCACTCCCCACAATTTAAAGACTTGAAACCTGCCTTAAGACAAACACGCAATTCCGTCAGGCTATCCATTTGATTTATGGAAACCATTTTGCGCACTCGAGATTCGGCACCATGCTCCCGTAATTCGACCCATGACGTGCTGCAAAGGGCATTGAGTTTTTCATTTGTGCCCCATTTAGCATTAAAGGTGCTACAGGTTCCTGGGATAAGAACACTGTCAAAGTTAGGGCGAAGCGCTTGTGCAACAGAACTCAAGGCCCAGCCATGGTAGTGGCGACCCCAGAGCAGTCTGCCATGCGAAAGTGTCTTCAAATTTGTTTTGATGGTTACTAGCTCATGTTCGCGTCGTCTGGCAAAATTCATCGCAACTTCGTTTAGCTGGTTCCAAGAAGCAATGTTTTGTAACGGTATGTCAAAGCCCCAGATGCAAATTAATGATTGCACGGTTGGTTCGGTTGTAGCGGTGAAAAAGGAATCCAGACCGCCAGAGAAAAAACTCGCGGTTTGCTTACCGGCGATCTGGCTATTTGTCTTTGTGCCATTTGCTAAAACGTTGACCCGTTTGAAGGATCGGTTACCTCGCTTGCACTCGCGCTGTAGCTTATCCAGATTGCTCAAGAGTAAAGAATCAATTTCTCCATCAATCCCAATTGGCAAACCGAATTTCATCCCAATTGGGAGGGCGAGTAACAACCAAGTATCTGCGTTGGACTGGACTGGTTTGCTCGCTTCAATGTAAATTCTTTGCTGCTCATCGTTTGGAAACTCAAAGAGTGCTTCAATGCGATTCTCAGAAATCTGTGAAATGTCACTTATTCTTATTGAGTTCACTGGATCGATGATTCGCATTCGAAGACTTCCTCATAGACAAACGATTTATTGGGAGTTACACACGCAAAGTGTCTGGAACTGATGCGATTATCGAAAAAACTTTGATTTGATTAGGTAACTAGAGTGCGCCGCCAGGGACTCGAACCCCGAACCCGCTGATTAAGAGTCAGCTGCTCTGCCATTGAGCTAGCGGCGCGCGTGAAACAGGTTATCAGTAGCAAGCAGATAAATGAAAACCGGGCGTTCAACTACCAATACTCAATCGGGTAGACTCTTCCTATGCCTATCAACGCCGCTGGGACGGTTGTTGACGACGCCGCCCTCCGCTCTGACATTCGTATGCTCGGTGAATTATTGGGCGAGACCATCACTCGACATTCTGGCCAGGACCTACTGGACCTAGTGGAACGAGTTCGTGCCGCTACACGCACCGGAGATGGCAATGTCGGAGAACAACTATCTGACTTAGATCTTCAGACGTCGATTGCTTTGGCTCGAGCCTTTTCAACGTATTTCAATCTGGCAAACATTGCCGAACAGGTCCATCGCGGTCGTGCGCTAGCCGCTGATCGTCGCGAAAGTGGCGGCGTCTTGCAGCGCACTGCGGATCACATCAAGGATGCCGGCATACCTGCTGACGAGCTCGCACAAATTGTTGCCAACCTCAATGTTCGTCCTGTTTTCACTGCCCATCCAACTGAAGCCGCTCGCCGAAGCGTCCTTGTTAAGTTGCGCCGTATCGCCGACTTCTTGTATTCGCCAAGCCACCCAAGACTTCGCGAACGCCTTTCTGAGATCGTCGATCTTCTTTGGCAAACTGATGAGTTGCGCATTGCACGACCAGAAGTTCTTGATGAGGCGCGAAATGCCCTCTACTACTTAGATGAAATTGCTCGTGGTCCGCTCGGTCACGTTTTAGAAGATTTAGAAAGTGCGCTCAACCAGTTAGGCGTCCAGGTCCCTGTTGGCGCTACTCCGCTAACTATGGGTTCGTGGATCGGCGGTGACCGCGATGGAAATCCATTTGTGACACCGCAGGTCACTCGAAGTGTGCTTGTGCTGCAAAGATCTCATGCAATTACAAATCTGATTCCATTGATGGATCGCGCGATCGAAGACATTTCAATCAGTCGTGCGGTTGCTGGTTCTGAATTGTTGATCGATGAGTTTGTGGCGAACGAAGTTACAAAGGTGCAAGGTATTGAGCCGAGATTTATCCGCGTAAATGCCGAAGAGCCATGGCGCTTGGCTCTGATTGCTATCCGTCAAAAACTTTTAAACACTCAAGCGCGATTAGTTTCAGGAGATTCACACGTTGATTCGAGTGACTATTTGGATACCCAAGAGTTCATCGCTGATGTAGTGAAGGTTAGGGACTCTCTGCTTGCCCTAGGCGGAGAAAGTGTGGCAGTGCGGGTTCTCGAGCGCACCATAAAGACAGCATCAGCAGTCGGGCTAAACCTTGCAGCGCTTGATGTTCGCGAGCATGCGGAAAAGTATCAAGCAACTGTTGCGCAGTTTATTTCCGGTGTTGATCAATCAGTTGGTTATGAGAATTTCGAACCGGCACAGAGAATGAGTTTCCTAACTCAGGAACTGGCCACGGCACGAACTCTTGGTAATGACCAAACAGCGCTAGATGATGTTGCTAGAAATACTTTTGATACTTACGTTGAAATTCGTAAGGCACATGAGATGTTCGGTGCAACAGTTTGTGAAACCGCAATTGTGTCCATGACCCGTGGCGCAGATGATTTATTGGCTGCAGTTCTAGTTGGACGTGAAGCAGGACTAGTGGACATCAGTGCGGGAATCGCACGCGTTGATTTTGTGCCGTTACTCGAGACTGTAGATGAACTCCAAACAGCTGATTTCATCCTTGACCAAATGTTGAGTTCAGCACCGTATCGCGAAATCGTGCGCTTGCGCGGTGATATTCAAGAAGTGATGCTGGGATATTCTGACTCAAATAAAGATGCCGGAATTATGACTTCGCAATGGGAAATCCATATCGCGCAACGTCGCTTGCGTGATGTAGCCACAAAACATGGCGTCCGCCTGCGCTTATTCCACGGTCGTGGTGGCACAGTCGGTCGTGGTGGCGGCCCAACTTATGAGGCAATCATGTCGCAACCATGGGGTGTGCTTACCGGTGAAATCAAACTTACTGAACAAGGTGAGGTGATTTCTGACAAATATTTATTACCTCCGTTAGCTCGTGAAAATTTAGCGCTAACTTTGGCAGCAGCACTCGAAGCCTCGGTTTTGCACCGCTCGGCATTAGTTCCAGCAGAAAAGTTAGAACTTTGGAATGACGTCATGAACTTAGCCTCAGGTGCAGCTCTAACCACCTACCGCGGCTTGGTGCTTCATCCGGATCTTCCCGCTTATTTTGCTGCGTCGACTCCAGTCGGTGAATTGGCTGACGTCCACATGGGTTCCCGTCCAGCTCGTCGCCCCGACACAGCATCAGGTATCGCAGGATTACGAGCGATTCCATGGGTATTTGGCTGGACCCAATCTCGACAAATTGTGCCGGGTTGGTTTGGAGTCGGCAGCGGCCTGCGTGCAGCTCGTGAAGCTGGTTATGGCGAAGAACTTAAAGTGATGTTAGCTGAATGGAGCTTCTTCGCTAACTTCATTTCAAATGTCGAAATGACTCTGGCCAAAACAGACCTAAAGGTAGCGCGCACCTACGTAGATGCCCTAGTTCCTTCAGATTTACAACACATGTTTGATGTAATTTCAGCAGAGTGCGAACTTGCTCGCGCTGAAATTTTGCTACTGACTGCCGAAGCGAAAGTACTTGAGAATAGTCCAGAACTTTCGCGCACACTCACCATCAGAGATACATATCTGAAGCCGCTTCATCATTTGCAATTGAGTTTCCTACAGCGTGTGCGTGAAGTTCGTGCCACAGGTCAAGAACCTGATGCAGCATTACTTCGGGCCCTTAGTGTGACTGTGAATGGTATTGCCACAGGTTTACGCAATACTGGTTGAGTTAGTTCCTAGCCAGTAAATGAACTGAGCAAATCTTTATAGGACAAAACCGCATCATGCAGGTCTTGATCTGACATGGTACGAACCCCGTGAACCACAAATGGTTCATTCCAAATCATTTTGGTCATATTGGCTGTAGCGATGTACGGAGCTAGCAATTCGTTCATAGTGTATTTATGTTGTCCGTCTGCGCTGTATGCCTGCTCGGCTCCGCCAGTTGTTATCGCAAAAACTAGTGGCTTATTTTCAAGCGCACTTCCGCCAATGTATGCCCAGCCACGAGTCAAAACATCATCAAGATATTGTTTTACGGCCGCAGGAGCCGAGTACCAGTACCAAGGGAATTGAAAAACTAACACATCATGGGCATCAATTATCTGTTGCTCGGTCTCAGCGTCAAATTGTCGACTGTGACTTTCTAGCACTGAGTCGATGTGACGCACTGTGACATTTGGCAGGCTAGCAGCGCCAGCAGCTAAGGCATCGTTAATTCTGGAGTCATCAAGATTTGGGTGACTGACAAGGACTAATACTTTACGATTCATTGTGCTCACACTTCACAAGCATATTGACTTGTTCGACATGTGACCACCTGAACTAAAAATTCAGTGTCGCCTCGGCGGCATCTACAACGTTGGCCAGCAACATCGCGCGGGTCATCGGTCCGGTTCCTCCAGGCATGGGGGCAACCCAGCCAGCTACATTCAAACAATCCGGGTGCAGGTCGCCAAGTAATCCTTGTTCGGTTCGGGTTATTCCAACATCAAGAAGTGCTGCACCTGGCTTGATCATATCTCTAGTGATGAAATGTGGTACTCCAGCAGCCGCAACAACAATATCAGCGCGCAAAATATGTTCAGACATATTCTTTGTCCTTGTGTGACAAAGCGTGACAGTCGCATTTTCAGTTCTACGGGTTAGCAGCAACCCAAGTGGACGGCCTACTGTGACACCACGACCGACTATGACAACTTGTGCACCATCAAGCGGAACGTCGTATGCACGGAGCAACTCCACGATGCCTCGAGGTGTGCAAGGTAAGGGAGCAGGCTGACCTAAAACCAAGCGCCCTAAATTCATTGGATGTAAACCGTCAGCATCCTTCAACGGATCCATCGCCTCAAGGGCAGCATTTGCATCAAGACCCTTAGGTAATGGCAGTTGCACGATGTAGCCAGTGCAGGCAGGATCCTCGTTTAGGGCTTGAATGGCAGAGATTACATCGGCTTGTGAAGCCGATGCCGGCAAATCAACTCTGATTGATGCCATGCCAACTTCTTGGCAATCTTTATGTTTGCCACCTACATAAGCATGTGATCCTGGATCGTCACCAACAAGAATTGTGCCAAGCCCTGGCTCAATTCCTTTAGCCTTGAGCGCTGCAATGCGGACAGCTAAGCCGGCTTTAACTTCAGCGGCAGTCTTCTTGCCATCCAAAATGATTGCGCTCATGTTAGCTCCCTTGCGGTTGGTGACAATTGTCCTTAATGCTACACGCCAACAATTTATCGAAAGGTTCGCGCGTTGGTAATTTAGGCAAAAATAACTGTGCGACGGCCAACTAGAAATACTCGATCTTCAGCCAACAAGCGAACGGTGTGAGACAAGACTCGACGTTCAACATCGCGACCGATGCTCACCAAATCCTCAGCAGTTTGGGCATGACCCACGCGTTGAATGTCTTGATCAATGATTGGGCCTTCATCTAGATCAGCGGTCACAAAGTGTGACGTTGCGCCAATCATTTTCACACCTCGATTGTATGCCTGGTGGTAAGGCTTAGCGCCAGCAAATCCAGGAAGGAATGAGTGATGAATGTTGACTATCTGTCCCGAAAGGCTCTGACAAAGATTGGCTGATAAAACTTGCATGTAGCGAGCAAGCACAACAAAGTCGATCTTGTATTCCTGAACTAGTTCAAGTAGCGCTTGTTCTTGCACATCTTTGGTATCTGGCGTCACTGGCAAGTAAACAAACGGAATTCCATGTGACTCTGCAATTGACCGGCAGTCTTCGTGGTTGGAAACGATTACTGGAATTTCAACATGAAGATCACCGATGGAGTGACGGTATAAAAGGTCAACTAGGCAATGATCATGTTTTGAAACCATAATCAGAGCACGTCGTCGATTGCTAGTTAGGCGCAGATGAGATTCAGCATTGAATCGCGAAATGTGCTTTGTGATTGCGGCTTGTACGACAGCAATGTCTGATTCAGTAGTTTCAAAACGAGTCCGCAGACAAAATTGATTAAGATCTGGATCGCTGAACTGTGCCTGTTCCACAATGTTGGCCTGGCAATCGAGTAAACCTGTTGAAACGGCGTGAATGATTCCAGCTTGATCTGCACACTGGAGTTGAAGAACGTATTCAGTCATCAAGTTCTCCTTAGGCAAGAAACTATTCGTCAGAGTTCTATCGTATTGAGTTTGGGCTGAAATAAAAACGACCCCCATAGCGGGGGCCGTCTTTCATGGGGTGAGTGACGGGACTCGAACCCGCGACATCCTGGACCACAACCAGGTGTTCTACCAGCTGAACTACACCCACCATGTTTTCGAACACGAACAGACTCCTAATTGTAATCAATAGAAGCCATAGCGACTAATTAGGTGGGTAGTGACTGGCAACCTCACGAGCCTTGGCGGTGTCTAAACCAGGTGCGCTGACGAATACAGCCTCGCGGTAATACTTCAATTCATTAATTGAGTCTCGAATGTCACCTAATGCTCGATGATTTCCAGTCTTAACAGGGCTGGCAAAATAAGTTTTGGAATACCAACGGCGGGCAAGTTCTTTCACGCTGGAAACATCAATTAAGCGGTAGTGCAAGTATGAATTCACCTGTGGCATGTCTCGAGCTAAGAAAATACGATCAACATAGACGCTTGAACCTGCCAACGGCGCTTTTCCTGCTTCGGGAACATGGTGGCTGATGTATTCAAAAAGTGCATGTTCAGCATCTGCAAGCGCCATACCATTTGGAATCTCCGGTAGTAGTCCAGATGCAGTATGCATGTCGACCACGAACGGATCCATATTGTCGAGTTTGTCTTGTGTTGTTGTGATCACAACTGAGAAACCCTCGCCGATTTCATTGAGTTCCGCATCAGTAATAACACAGGCGACTTCTACTAGGACATCATTTTCAAAATCCAAGCCTGTCATTTCACAGTCAATCCAGACAATACGGTCGTTCTTAGGTTCAGCCACGTGCCTAGCCTAGGTGCTGTCGGTGACATTGGCAGAAGTGGGGGATTAGCCTGTCGATTGCGCGATTAAACAGTAGTCATACTCGCGACTAGATCAACCACATTTGCTGTGATGATGCTTGAACTCTTGTCACTGAAGCCGTAGGGCAAAAACAAAGTGCCATTGTGAATTAAGCCACCACATGAATAGACAACATTGGGTACGTATCCATCACGTTCTTGGGCGTTTGCAATCAATAGTGGATCATCAAGACGTGCAATTACTTTAGTTGGATCTTCCAAATCTAAAAGTATTGCGCCAAGACAATATTCGCGCATCGGTCCAGTTCCATGAGTGATGACTAGCCATCCTGCTTCTGTCTCCAGGGGCGAACCACAGTTACCTATGTGTACCAATTCCCAAGGGTGGGCTGACTCCTGAAAAGTAACTGCTTCATTCCAGTAGTAACCATCGTCGGATAAGGCAATCGAATTTGATTCGCGATCCCATCTAGAAAGGGCCATGTATCTGCCGCCGATTGTTCGAGGGAAAAAGGCTACTCCCTTATTTGATATTGCCTTTCCAGAAAGATTGGTTGATGAGTAGTTAGAGAAATTATGAGTTTCAAAAACTCGCGAATTTACTCCCACTCCGTCGAATCCGGTGTAGGTAGCTCGATAGATTGTGTCTCCATTTGGTTCAGTGAAATGTACCCAGCGGGCATCTTCAATCCCACGACGTTCATCAGCCGAAGTTGGCCACAAAACCTGCTCGCTAATGATGACACTTGGATCAAAATCCACTTCGTAACTATTGTGAGCGATCTTTTGCAAAATCTCGGCAACAGGATTGAGTGTGGAATCCAGGTAGCGATTCGGGTTGAGTTGCGACAGAGAAACGTCTAACTCCTCGGGTGTGAATTTATCAGGCAACATACCCAGAACAAGATCGAGCTCTCCGGTATCCATACCAACTTCAACCGCAACCTGTCGGACTAGTCGATTTCGCAAGACCGAGTATCTGTGAGCCCGAGTGGTTGCATATTTAGGGCTTGAGTCAATGAGAACTTCACCCGCCGGATTGATTATGCCGCTTCTAAAAACCAAACTTGAAATGTGACCTTCGCCAACAGCGCGAATGCTCATGATTATGCGCAGGTACCCAAAACTAAGGCCTGACTGATCGGGATGAGCAACCATAGATGGGTTGAAGTAAGCAGCCGATTCGAAGGCATATTCTTGGGTGAAGTATGAACCGATAAGCAATTTTCGTTCGACTGAAATCGCTGCCTCTGAATCAACAAGACTTTCCACTGCTGAAAAATGCAGCTGGAATTGTTCAGACAAGTTGCGGTGCCTATCGCCGAATCTAGTCATTATGTCCTTCAGGGTTGTAATAACCACTGATTCATCAAGATTCATACACCTGTCAATCACACTCTGTGCGCGACTAGTGCCGCGGATCAGTTCTTCTTCGCCTGGAATAAATAGGCGGGAAAGAACTCGATGAGGATTTGGCTGCAGGATGATGCTTGAGCGTTGAACCAAGGTCACGAGAGACTCCGAAAATGCCTTTGGTATTGATCCTTAACTGACAAATAGCAAACCGTGGATTCAGCGCCACAATTTTCATTGCGACTATTCGGGGTCAAACCATCAAATCCAGCCCCTGAAATCGGATCGTACATTCGTACATTCGAATCATTGAGACCATCAAACCAATGCGCCCCGCGAGTAATGTAAAGCAGCCAGGCGGGATCGCCCGTAATCTCATATGCAGTACTGCAGGCATCAACAAGAGCGGCTATTTCGATTGGCTGCTGATCGTATTTTTTACGCTCTTCATTTGGCCCAACGCCATTTGTGGGGGTGACAGAAAAATGCGAGGCCTTCGATTCCTGCTCCAAAAGCCAGTTCAGTAGCTCTAATCCCTTGTTCAGACGAGCCGGATCGTTTAGGAGATGTCCTGCATAGATCATCACCTCGGGAATGATCGCGTTTGCGTAGGTGAGTCGATTTTCCGGCCAAATCCAGTTGGCATTTCCTGTAGATGTGCTCGATGTCGTTGTTTCAATCATGCTGGCAGCATCATCTAATAATTTTCGCGCGGCCCGATTGTTTCGGGCGCTACTCAATACAGCGGCTGCACCTAGTCCAGCAAACATCATGCTTCGTAAAAACTCTCCACGATGTCTCACGCCATGTTCAAATCGCCATAGCGCTTCGGCCGCAATGTTGCGGTCGGCATTTTCTTTATAGACCGTGCCTAGAGCCCAAAGTCCCCGACCCCAATGATCGGCTGATTCGGGGACTCCGTTCCAAACTCCATTCACATCACAACGATTTATGAAAAGGCCATCGGGTGTTTGGGCATCCTTAATGAACTGAAAGTAGATTCTCTTGAGTTCTAGAATCTGGGGATCTTGTGTCTGGTTGCGTTCGATGACAATCAGAGCCCGAGCAACATCATCAACACAGTAGCCGTGCTCCTTGCGAGGCTTATCGTATTCGGCATGTTCGAAGAGGCCGCGTTCATCGGACATGGAAACTAAGTGTGCAAAAGTGAGATTCATGTTTCGCCTAACTAACTAATTTTTTGGATGATTTCTTGGCTGCCAGTGAATTAGCGATGTCGACATACTCGCCACTGACCGATGACCAAAGGAACTGGTTGGCTTTCTTGCTTGATTTCTCGTGCATCATTGCGGCTTGGGAATGATCTCCCAAAATTGTTCGAAGCCCATTGGCGATGGCATGAGAATCACGTTGGTCCACAAGAATTCCCGAACCGTCAGCGAGAGCTTCTCTAGCGTGCGGAAAATTGGTGGCTATAACGGGCTTGCCCGCAACTAACGCTTCAACTAGGACGCCAGAGGTTACTTGCTCCAACGAGTCGTAGGGGAGCACAACAACATCAGCTGAGGAAATGAGCGATTCAAGATTTTCGCTGTCCAAATATGCGTCAACGAATATCACGTCATCTTCCAGATTATTCTCAGCAACGCGACGATAAAGCTCCTCACGGTATCTCTCGCCTTGATGTGCCTTGACGTGCGGGTGAGTCTGACCGGCAATCACATATTCAGGTGAGAAATCCAGATCGTTTAATTCTCCGAGGGCATCGATTGCCCATTCGATTCCTTTCCCGGGTCCCAACAAGCCCCAAGTTAAAATTCGCGGTCTCTTGCCATTGACCTTCAGATTCTCAGTTGGCAATGCGGTCATGGGGTGAGCGCCATGGGGAATAACAGATATAACTGAAGGAGCAACGGCATAAATCTCAATTAATTTGGATTTACCAGCATGAGTCATCGTGACAAGCGCATCTGCACGATCAATGATTGCCTTCAGGACTTCGCGTTGATTCACACTAGGATTTGTCAAAACGGTATGTAGCACCACGATGATCGGCACATTGAGATTGTCCATAATCTCAATAATTTCTTGTCCGTC
>CAIVPQ010000006.1 GCA_903907835.1 uncultured Actinomycetes bacterium | reverse complement strand
GTCGAGCAGCCTCAACGTCATTAGGTGCTATCTTCTGTTTTTTTATTAACGCATTCTCTAAAAGAAGTTTGGCTTTGCCGACAGACAACTTATGGCGAAATTTTTCAGTGCCCGTCGAATTCACCGTCACCGTCACCGTATCGTACGCAATGAGCGCGAGGTCCTTATTCAACGTGATTGCGATCAGCGAACCAGGAACTGGCAGGTCTGACAAAGTTTGAGTGAAACGAATCGTCTGAGATTGCGAGACGCCGGGTATTACCCGATCGAGGATTAGTTGATTTGGATCAAGGCTTAGCTCAGTCGCATACCTACTGACAAATGACTTGGCCACAGCAACTGGTTCGGTGCTTATTTCTGTGTTTCTAACTGGCGTCGCTAACGAAACTGATTTGCGATTAACCGCATCTTCGCTGGTAAGGATTGCCGACGAAAAACCTGATGCGTTGGCGGTGTTGTTAACTGCGACAGTCAGACACATGGCAACCAAGGCAGATACAACCGAGGCTGCCCCAAAGGTTTTGTACTTGCGCACAGATTTCACCATTTCAATCAACATATTTAATACCTGCCCTAAATCTAAGCGATGAAACTTAAAGTTTGGTCGCAATGAGAAACAAGACTGTTTTGAAAGAGAAAATACCTAAAGGTTTAATGAACTTTTGTGTAAAACAAGATCTGTGGAAAGTTCAAGAACTTAACAAGAAATTACTACTTGACGTCAGTTCTATGAAAGTTTGCATGGGAACGGCTCGGAGTAGGACCACGCTGACCCTGATACCGAGAACCATAAATGCTTGATCCATACGGATGGTCGGCCTCAGAAGTCATCCGGAAGAAGCAAACCTGGCCAATCTTCATTCCGGGCCAGAGCAAAATTGGCAAGGTAGCCACATTGGCAAGTTCCAGAGTCACATGTCCCGAAAAGCCCGGGTCAATGAATCCAGCAGTGGAATGTGTGAGCAAACCTAAACGACCGAGACTCGACTTACCTTCTAACCGGGCTGCAACATCGTTTGGTAGAGAAATAACTTCATATGTGCTACCCAATACAAATTCACCTGGGTGCAACACAAAGGGCTCATCCCCGATTGCTTCAACTTCGCGGGTTAGGTCAACCTGCTCAACCGCTGGATCAATATGCGGATAGCGATGGTTTTCAAACACTCGAAAGAAGCGATCCAAGCGCACGTCAATACTTGATGGTTGGACCATCTCGGAGGTAAACGGGGAAACCCCAACTCGGCCTGACTCGATCTCGGCCCGGATGTCACGATCAGAAAGAAGCACAAAACAACATTACCGCTAGTAGGTACTAGGCTTACCAACTAGGTCAGTACAAAGACGAAAAAGTCCAAGCGGGTGTGGCGTAATGGTAGCGCGTAACCTTCCCAAGGTTGAGGCGCGGGTTCGATTCCCGCCATCCGCTCGCTTTACGCCAGAATCCGTTGCGGGACCCCAAAGCCCCATTACTCAGTTGCTGATAACGCGTTAGTCTAAAGATATGAAACGACTAGCCACATTAATTACTTTCTTTGGATTCCTCTTTGTATTTGCCCCGGCATCTCAGGCACATACCGAATTAGTAAGTACATCGCCATCAGCTGGCTCAACAGTCGATGCGCCAGCCCCGATTGAATTGAATTTTAGCGAGGCCCCTTTATTAGAAGGCAGTGCCATTGTTTTGCGTGACGAGTCAGGAACCGAACTGGCAACGAGCGATTTGAGCCTAAACGGTACTTCGTTAAGCCTTCCTTGGCCCGAAGATGCCCAACCTGGAAAGTTGCTGGTGTCATGGCGCGCAGTAGCTGATGATGGCCACGTGTTGACCGGCGAGTTTGATTTCGAATATTCCGCAGCAGCCGTATCCCAGATGCAGGTAACACCTCTCGAGGCAACTCCACTCGAGGCGCAGCCCAGAGGGCAAACTCCAGTTGAAAAGCAGATTGACGCACCGAAAAAATTGAATGTCATTGTGTTGGGTATGGGCATAGTGCTACTACTTGTAGCCTTCGTCGTCGCGGCAATCTCAAATAGGCGCCCATAGCTATGCGCAAAGCCTTTGGCGGGCTTTTTTTACTTTTCTCAAGTATCGCTGCGCTCTATCTCGCACTGACTTTCAGTGAAGCGGCATGGAAACCATTAGCTGCTGGCTTACCTGATGCTGGCGCATTAGTTTCTTGGACTTTGCAAATTTCAACTCTGCTGAGCACCTTGCTAAGTATCAGGATTCTTGGACTACTCACTTTTGCTGGGTTCATTGCACCGACAAACGAGCCAAACATTGCTAGTGAGGGCAAATCACAATTGAAGAAAGTTAGTTCTTTGGCGATATTGTGGGCACTAACTTGCTTGGTATGCGCAATTGCAACTTTGGCTAACACGCTGGGATTGAATCTAAGCGAGATAACAGCACCAGGTGTGATCCAAACTTACATATGGGCTCTGCCCAGTTCTCGGAGTGTCTTAATCACTGCCCTGCTCGCCACTTTAATCGCAGGTTTAGTTCATTTTTCGGTGTCACTAAATTCGATTGCTGCGCTATTAGCCCTAACTGCCGCAGGGATTATTTCCCCCTTACTAAATAGTCATTCTTCTGGGCTTGGCGATCATTCACTTGCCCTTACTTCAGCACTCGTCCACGGTGTCGCAATCTCATTTTGGGTCGGGTGTTTAATTGCCGTTCGGACGGAATCGGGCTTCATTGAAGAAAAGATAATTTCTAGGTACTCGTTAATTGCAACATATTCTTTCGGTGCCCTAACTATCTCAGGTTTCGCTAACGCGTATACACACATGAATGGCTTCAGCGATTTTTATGAAACAAAGTATGGGCAACTAGTCCTTGTAAAAATTCTTTTGCTCTCCTTGGCGGCGGTGACCGCAATAAAGCTACGCAAGGTCTTGGCTCGTGGCGCCAACATGCTCAAATTCATCCTTTGCGAAATCACTATCATGTTGATAGCGATAGGTGCGGGAGTCGCACTGCGTTCGACCCCACCAACACGCGTTTCGGTTCCATTTGAATCAGCAGCCGAAGACATACTTGGATTTGCATTCCCTGAAAAACCGAGCGCGATTTCACTAATTTTTGGATGGCATCCTGAATGGCTGTTGCTTGCTGGTTCTCTATGCGCAGGAGCTCTTTATCTTCTTGGATTGAAGCGCTTAAATAGAAACCAAATCTCCTGGCCTATGTCTCGAAGCATTTTCTTTTTCATTGGATTGGCAATAGTCAATTGGGCCACAAGCGCCGGTGTTAGTAAATATGCGATGGTTGCATTCAGTGCACACATGATCCAGCACATGTTTCTGTCAATGCTGGCTCCAATTTTTATTGTGCTAGGTGCTCCTATCACACTTGCATTGCGCGCTTTGCCCGCTCAAAGAGATCCTGAACACCGAAGTGCTCGCGAGTGGATATTGGCAATAGTTCATAGCCAGTATTCAAAGACAATCACTAACCCATTGATTGTCCTAGGGGTCTTTACCTTTGGGCTGTACGGGCTTTACTTCACATCTACATTCGCAACCATGATGTCTAGCCACACTGGACACGTCCTCATGGAGCTGCACTTTTTATTCTCGGGGATTCTGTTTGCATACATAGTTGTGGGCATTGATCCGGCTCCAAGAAAAACTCCTTACTGGGCCAAACTCTTACTTGTACTTGTCGCTATTTCAATACATGCCTTTTTCGCAATCGCGCTCATGCAATCGCCAACTCCCATCGGGGATGCTTGGTATTCCCAAGTACGTCCTGACTGGTTAACTGATCCTCTTGCAGACAATTATCTTGGCGGTGGATTTGCATGGGCTTTCGGTGAAGTACCAACGCTATTTCTCTTACTGCTGGTTGCTGTGCAGTGGGCGAAAAGCGAGCGCCGAGTTGCAGAAAGGCTTGATCGTCAGGCGGACCGAGATGACGATGCTGAGCTGAAGGCATACAACGAAACCTTTGCTCGATTGAATGAGAAAAACTTCAGCGATTAGTCCAATACTCGATCTCTCAAAACTGGAAAACTGCTACGAGTTTCTTCTACCAACGACAGGTCGATGTCTGCGTAGAAGACACCCTCTTGTGTGCCAGCATCTAAGACCACTTCTCCACGAGGACTGATGATCATTGAATTGCCGCCCAATCTGATATCGCCATTGACCCCGACCTCATTACAAGCAACAACCCAACATTGATTTTCGATGGCTCTGGCCTGCAAGAGTATGCGCCAATGTGCAATCCGCGCTTCTGGCCAACCGGAGGTTATCAGGAACGTTTGAACATTCTGATCTACACTCGCTCGAAATAGTTCAGGAAATCGCAAGTCATAACAAGTAGATAGCCCAACAGTTCCCAAAGGACCGTTTGTGGCAACTACTACTTTGCTACCTGCCTTGAACTCCAGTGCCTCAGATGAATCAAAGCCAAATAAGTGAATTTTTCGATAAACCTGCTCTATTAGTCCATCAGGATTTATCAGCACAGATGTATTGAAAATTTCATTTTCTTCTTTCTCCGCAAAAGACCCCGCATGAAGCCAAATACCAGCCTGCATGGCAGCCAATGACATCCTGGTCACAAAATCCCCGGTAATAGGTTGCGCATTATTTATTGCGCTTTCTATATTGAATGCCCCATCCATCCACAACTCCGGAAGGATAGCTAAATCGCACTTACCCTTTTGGTCGACTATCGCCTCAAGTACTCGTTCAAAACGCGTCTGCGACGTTTCACCATCGCCTACGTCTATTTGGAAGAGTGCTACTCGCGCCATGTTTGTAATCGTAATGGGCTAGGACCTGAAGAGGACCTAAATGTCCAGGATTAATTCATCGGAATTAGAGCGAGATACGCATGGATACATCACGCCGATTTCATCCTTATCTTCATCACTCATAACTGAGTCCAAATGCTGTGGAGATCCGCCCAGGAATCGTACTTCGCAGGTTCCACAAACTCCTTCACCACAAGAGGAGATCAGAGAACCACCATTTTGATTGATTGCATTGAGCAATGACTCATCTTTAGTAACTTGGAATTTCTTGCCTGAGCGTTTCAAAACAACGGTGAACTCATCCAGAGTGACACTACTGCTGCGTTCAACCGCATTAAATCTTTCAAAGTGCAATCTTCCCGCTGGAACTCTTTCCATTAATGCCGCCAACAATGGTTCAGGACCACAGGTATACACATCGCCGTCAAAGTCCTTCAAAATCTCATCAAGATTTATCCGATGCCCAGCTTCCTCATCTGAATGAATCGTCACCCGGTCTTGATACATACCTTCAAGTTCGCTGGCGTAGGCCATGGAACTCCTGGATCGACCAGCGTAAACCAATGACCACGCTTTCTTAGTTGGTAATGACTCAATCATGGCTTTGATTGGGGTAATCCCGATTCCACCCGCAATGAACAAATAATCTTTTGCCGGCTCGATTTCAAAATGATTATGCGGACCAGATACTTCAACGGTCATGCCTTGTTTGAGTTCCTGATGTATCCATTCACTACCACCTCTAGATTGTGGTGCTTGAAGAACGGAAATCGTATAGGAATCCTTATCCCTTAGGTCTCCACAAAGTGAATACTGCCTCTTTAAACCGTTGGGCAGATGTAACGTGATGTGCGAACCTGGTAGCCACTCTTTCAATGGCGCTCCTGTGGGGTTTTCAAAATTAATTTGCTTGATGCCAGTTGCTGGGTATGCAATTTCGGACACCACCAAGGAAACTAAGTTTTCGACGTTTTGGTTAGGTCTTCTGCCTTCAACTTGCGCGGCTAAAGTGCGAGCAGGCTTTGGAAAAAGAATCCTAAGGATTAGCGCCACTGTTGTTAATCCGATGAGCAAAATTGCAATGGCTCGATAAGCAAAGGAGCTTACATCCGTGCCAGACCAACCTGCATGAAATGAAATCACGAGCACTAGCAAGTAGCTTGAGTAATGGATGGCTTTCCAATATTTTCTTGGCAATCGACGCATCATTAAGGAAGTTCCTTGCACTGCTAAAAGAATGTAGGTGCAAATGACTCCAATCGCTACCGGCCAGGCGCCAAGGCTCGCGACTTTGGTGTACTGAGAATGAAATGGAATAAATAGATCTGAAATTGAGAAGTGGGCATAACTATCCATGTAAAGCGAGAACATGTGAAGACCAACAAAGACAATGGAAAGACCTGAAAGCCAACGGTGTAAATCCAGTAACCAACTTGGGTTGTCGCGTGGCTTAAGAATCCTCGTCGCTAAAAGTATTCCCCAAAAAACGCTAATAACCATAAGCGACCAAGCGATTACGGCACTTGCCCTAGTTAAATACCACCAAAATTGAGCATCTAACACTGATAGTCCTGCCATCCAGTAGTTGTATGCATAACCATATCTTCGTCAATTACACAGGCCTGCGCACCCAAAATAGATATTTCATTAAAGGCATCTTCCAAGGTCAAAAAGAAGGGAAGTTTTGCTAAGACTTCTCCTTGCGCTGATGTTGCACTTATCACTGTTGTCGTAAGCACTTTGGTCTGAGCACTCAATCCGCTTTTCGGATTAATTAAATGATGAGTTGAACCATCAACTCCATCCCAAACTTTATGTACCCGACTCGATGTGACAATGGCACCATCAACAATTTGAACTTGCGCAATCTCTTGCTTTGCATCCATTGGATGCTCTATACCAATTCGCCACGCGTTTCCATCTGGTGAGTCACCCGATACTCTGACATCTCCATTTGCATTGACCATCGCGCCGAGCGCACCATTTTTCATGATGTGCTCCACAGCTAAATCCGCTGCCAGACCTTTGCCTAATCCACCTCCGTCCAGCGTTGTTCCAAGAGGTAATTTAATGAGATGCTTTTCACGATTAAGGACAATCCCAGCCACGTCACCAGGCCAAGTGGCGGTCACTGGCAAAGATGTGATGCGGCTGGCATCTGAATGGCTTTGCGCATATCCATTAGCAATTGTGCGCGGCAAAGTCGTCGGATCAAATAACCCCCCGGTTGCATTCCAACCTTCAATTAATTTCTCGACCAATAGCAAAGTTTCGTCGCTTACCTTTAGCGCCTGGCCTTCAGCCCAATTCAATCTAGAAATCTCTGAATCGGGAAGGAATCTGCTCCATTTGCGTTCTAGATCTGCCAATAACTCAATCGTTGAATTCATTAGTTCATTGCCTTCGCCGACAATGTCGATATGGAAATCGCCACCCATGACAAAAGTGGTTTTGGCCAGATGAGGGCGAAATTTTATAGCCATAGTTCGAGCCGAAGTTAAGGCTTGTTCTGCGATCTTGGAAAAGTCAGACATCTAGCCGACCTTTGATCCACCTGTAGTTGTTTGTGATGGTTGTTGAACAGGTGCAACCACGACAGGTTTCGAAACTGTTGGTTTACGGGCAGGAGCATTCCGCTTAACTACCACTTGCTTTCTGGTCACTGGCGCCGGTTGAGATTGGGATCTTGGAATGGCCCGAGGCTGTTGAGCTGCATTATTTTGACTTGTCGGCTTGTAGGTATTTTTCGGTGCTACTGGCTTAGGAGTTACAGTCACGATTACGATTTTTACTTTTGGTTTGATAGCACTTTGTTTTTTAGCATTGAGTTTTGCCAGAGCACTAGCTTTAGCCGCTTCCGCAATCTTGATGGACTCTTGTGCCTGTGCATTTTCGCTCATTGCACCAATTGCGCCTAAGAGCGTCACACCTGAAAGGAAGGTCGATACTATTCTTGTCTTTTTAGCTGGGTGGGGTTTGCGAGCAAAATTAATCATCATCTGATTCACCCTCATCCTCATCCTCATGATCTTCACTTTCGTGATCGTCCTCATCTTCATACTCATCCTCGTCTTCGTCTTCGTCTTCACTAGAGGTGTAACTCGATCCTCCGGTAGATGTATGAGAGGTCTGGCCTGCAGGACTTGCTTTTACCTTAGGTGCTGGCTGGGAATTGTTACTTGCATCAGCCTCATGCTGCTCCCCAATCGCGTCTTGTCCAGATGGCTGGGCATCACTTGTGAATTCTGTGGTCTCTGAATTCCCAATGTTCGGGTTGCTTGAATCTGGGCTGCTAAGTGTCTTTGGTGCCTCAGGTCCTGCCACAACAGGAGTCGCAGTTTTGAAAATTGTGATCGTTGGAGTGGGCACTGTTGCTGACTTGGGGGCAAGTAAGGCTGTTGCGTCACCAACAGTCGCATCTGCTCGAGACTGCAGTGCTTGAGTATTAATTGCTGTTGCTGCACTTCCTGCCGCTACAACACCCAGAATCGATAACGCCTTAGCAATATTTGATCTCATGCTTAGAAATTACCCTTTCGTTTGCCAAGAGTCATCCCTGCAATTTCCAAGAATTGGCCAAGAAAAGCCCGATTTAGGCAAAATCGTATTATTCACGACAGAATGTGGAAATGGACCTTTTGCTTGTTGAAGATGATCCTTCAGTGGCCGCCAGTGTTATTGATGGCCTTGAAAGCGCTGGGTTTTCCCTAACCCATGTGTCTAAAGGGCAAGAAGCAATCATCGCTGTAAAGAACAATAGTTTTGAATTGATTCTGCTAGATCTGGGTTTGCCTGACTTGGATGGTCAAGATGTGTGCAGAGAATTACGTAAGACAATTAGCACCCCAATAATAATTTTGAGCGCGCGAAGTGAAGAGATTGATCGAGTACTAGCCCTGGAATTTGGTGCTGATGACTACATGGTTAAACCATTCGGAATGCGCGAGTTAGTTGCACGAATTCGCGCAGTGACGCGTCGCGCACATCCCCCTGAAACCACTTCAAGTGAAACCAATCAGAGTATTGGCGATTTAGTGATTGATCGCAGGACTCAAAAAGTCCATTTGTTGGGAGAGGAAATACATCTAACTCCGAAAGAATTTGAATTATTCGCATACCTGGCAACAGATCCAGGTGCGGTTTACCGTCGCAACGACATAATGAATGAAGTTTGGGACACTAACTGGTACGGGACCACAAAAACTGTTGATGCACACGTTGCGGCATTACGAAAAAAGTTGGGACATCAAGACTGGATTGAATCAGTTCGTGGTGTGGGATTCAGATTAGCAATTTCTGACACATGAAAATCAGACTAATCGCCGCATTACTCGGTTTAACACTTACCGTTTTGCTAGTTCATGACATACCTCTTGCACGGTACTTGCGAACGGTTGAAAGCGATCGCATCACAACCGCGCTTGAGCGAGATAGCTTTGTGCTAGCAGGGCGCTCAGAAGAAGCCCTTGAGAATTTAACCCAAGCAAATTTGGCCCGCCTTTGGGATGTTGTGAATTCTTACAGCAAAAAAAGCGGTGCCAGAGTGATTGTTACTGACAAATCAGGTCAGGTTATTCTCGCCACTGAAGGGTTAGGCCAAGTAGGGACTTCCTATGCTTCTCGCCCTGAAATAATCACCGCACTTAAAGGCGAAGTAGCCAGTGGAACTCGATACTCAGAAACCTTAAAGCAAAATATTCTCTTTGTTGCAGTACCGGTCCTGAACGGTGATGAAACGATGGGCGTTATTCGCGCGACATTTCCCACGACTTTCATAAACACAGCAGTCAACCAGAGACTCCAAGGAATAACCACAGTCGCAGTGATCACGCTGCTCTTGGCCGCAATTTTGGCGATCGTATTGGCCTCGAGTGTGACAAGGCGACTTCGCAATCTTGGCGAAGTAACTGAAGCTTTTGCTCAGGGTAACTACAAAGTTCGTGCTGATCAAGATGAAGGTGCCCCGGAAATCAAAGCACTGGCATCAAGCTTCAACGCGATGGCTGAACAACTTAGTCGTCTGATAGACCAACAGAAAGCCTTTGCTGGCGATGCTTCACACCAATTGCGAACACCGCTCACTGCTCTTCAACTTAGACTCGAGCGCGCCACAGAGATGATTGCGGTCGATCCCATCGGTGCTGCAACACGGCTTGAAGCAGCCATGGTTGAAACCGAGCGACTACAAAGACTTGTCGAAGGCCTATTACTTTTATCTAGATCAGAAGGTGCCCAAGAGATTTCTCCAGTGCCATACGACCTCGTGCAGATTGCTCGCGAACGTGTCATCAACTGGCAAGCATTGGGTGATGAGAGAGGTGTACAGATTGATTTCCAATTGCCTGATCATTCTCTAGTTCTTGCGATACCTGGTGCAATAGAGCAAGTGTTGGATAACTACATAGACAATGCTCTGGAACTAGCGCCTACTGGTTCACAAATCCTGATATCAGTGGCTCTTGGCGAAAAAACAACAACTGTCCATGTCAGTGACTCTGGTCCAGGCATGCCAGAAGAGGATTTAGAAAAAGCTTTTAATCGTTTCTGGCGAGCTCGTAGCGATGCATACGGTAGTGGCTTGGGATTGGCGATTGTAGAACGTCTCATGCTAGCCAGCGGTGGTAATGCTCGACTGGCCAATAGACTCCCTACCGGGCTTGATGCCCAAGCTGAATTTCTTAACGCTTAGTTTGCGTTGGTAGTTTGCAGATTTTTTCTAACCAAACGGAGACTGCAACACAGGCAAGTGATCCGAGACAGGTAAAAAGAGAGATTTGAAATCTTGAATCTCCTGCCGGTGTGTTCAAAACTACCTTGTTATAAATTCCTAGAGCTAAATAAAGACCTAGTGCAAGGGAAGAGACGCGTGAGGTTGCCATAGCCAACGCAGCGCTACGAGCTATAACACGTGAACTGTGTGTTGAGAACTCAACTCCGCTCCGTAATTTTTTTCGACTGGTCAAGGTCCAGAATAAAAGTGTTGCTGCAAGAAGTAACATAAAAATTGCGGAGAGATAAGAAATCTGAAATTCAAAACCAGATAGTGCTGGCCAAGTTAGGCCAATTGCCCAGCCCAATGCTCCACCGAGAACCATCAGTAAAAACAAGGTTTGGATTTTAGTCTCACGAAGGTTCATTCGTCATCATCCTTTTCCTCTAGCAATAATTCAGATCTAAGCAATACCCCTGAGCCATCAACTCGGCTTAACAAATCACAAACTGCTCCTAGACCTGGCACCACGAAATTTGGATCAACCTCATTCCACGGCACTAATACAAATGCTCGTTCACTTAGCCGAGGATGTGGCAAGGTCAAATCAATACCATCAAGGACTGCTTGATCTACAGTCAAGATGTCAACGTCAATTGACCGAGGCCCCCAGTGTATTTCTCTCACTCGATTAGCATCCAGTTCGATAACTTTGGCGAGTTCCAAGACTTCAAAGGCCGAGAGACTTGTATCGGCAACTAGAACTGCATTCAGGTAGTCATTTTGCTCTGGTCCACCGATTGGCTTTGTTTCATAAACATTTGAAAGTCTTACATTAAAGATGCTGGTGTTGTTCTTGATAATTTCTACCGCACGCTCAAGATGCGCGAATCGATCGCCTAGATTCGAGCCAAGACTCAAGGCAATCCTTGCTAAGGCAAGCATCGAACAACTTTCACGTCATTAAAGGGCACACCCAGTGGGGCACTTGGCTTGTGCACTGTCACACAAACTGTTTGTATTTTTTCTAATGCCAAACAGTTTTTAGCAATCACATCAGCGAGGCTTTCAATTAGGTTGAATGCTGGTCCGACAATTGCTTCGTAGGCTATTTTCCCAAGTTCGGCATAGTTCACGGTTTCAAGCACGTCATCCGATTCAACTGCCTGGGAAAAATTTGAAGTTACTTCCAAATCAACGATGAACTCTTGTCCAGCAATTCGCTCTTCGGGTAAGACACCGTGAAAGCCAAAACCGCGAATGCCAGTTACTACGATTCGGTCAGTCATAATATCTGCAATCTTTGCACAACAGTGACTGCATCAAACGCATCTTGGGTGTTATGAACGCGAACAGCCCATACTCTGCGCAGGGCCAGCATTGTTGTTATCGCTGTAGTAGCAGCCTCGCGTTCATCAACGCCACGTGCGCCATTTTCATCTGCTAACAACTCGCCTAGAAATTTCTTTCTCGATGCGCCTACCAAAAGCGGAAAACCTAAGTTCTGTAATGCATCAAGATTTTGCAAGAGGGGCCAGTTTTGCTCGACCGTCTTTGCAAATCCCAAGCCTGGATCAAGCACAATGTTTTCATGCTTGATGCCACTTTCAATCGCTCTCGTTACTTGGTTTCCTAATTCAACGCAGACATCCCCAACGACATCTTGATATGTTGCCAGAGATTCCATTGCATCTGAAGGTCCGCGCCAATGCATCAAAATGAATGGGATGGAAAGGTCAGCCATAGTTGTCAACATGTCGGGATCTGATTTACCCCCACTTACATCATTGATAATTTTGGCACCTGCCCTAGTCGCTTCGCGTGCCACGCAAGCTCGCATGGTGTCAACACTCACAGTTACGCCACGTTCAGACAGACCCGCAACAACTGGAATCACGCGATCAAGTTCCTCTTGAACTGAAACCCTGCTCGCTCCTGGACGGGTTGACTCCCCACCAACATCGATGATGTCGGCTCCCGTTGACTTTAGGTGAAGTCCTTGGGCAATCGCATGCTGGGTAGTAGCAAACTTTCCGCCATCGCTAAAAGAGTCCGGAGTCACATTCAAAATTCCCATGACGAGTGTGCGCTCGAGAGTTTGTAATTCTTCAGGCAGGCCACTCGGTCTCAACATGATTACTTGCCTTTGATCAGAGCCATAGCTTCAACCCGAGTTGCGCCATCTCGTAACTGGCCACGAACAGCGGACGTCAAAGTTGTTGATCCAGGTTTGCGAATTCCGCGCATAGACATGCAAAGGTGTTCACACTCAATAACCACAATCACACCACGAGCATTCAGAATGTTTACCATTGCATCCGCAATCTGAGTGGTTAGACGCTCTTGTACCTGTGGTCGTCGTGCATACAAATCCACTAGACGAGCAATCTTTGATAGCCCCGTGATGCGACCGTCCTCACCGGGGATGTAACCGACATGACCAACACCATGGAATGGCAATAAATGGTGTTCGCAGGTTGAATAAACCGGGATGTCTCGAACAACCACTAATTCTTCATGCCCAATTGAAAATGTAGTTGTTAAAACCTGTTCTGCTGTTTGGTGCAACCCGCCAAAAATCTCTTCATAGGATTTAGCAACTCTGTTTGGAGTCTTGGCCAAACCTTCTCGGTCTGGATCTTCGCCAATTCCAATGAGCAGTTCGCGAATGGCTGCTTCGACTCGAGCAGAATCGAAAGGTTGCCGAGCTGGTGGCTCTGGCAATCTTTCAATCGGATCTACACTTGTCACACTTCGCCCGCAGGGGTTTCTGTATCAAGGTCTGATTCCTCATTCGCATTCACAATTGCAGGTTCAGCCTCTGGAGTCGGTGGAACCAAAACTGGAGGTCGATTGCTTGGAGATCTTCTAGCTGAACCAGTCCAAGCTGGTCTATTTGCTCGACGAACAAGAGGCTCGAAGATTTGAGCAATCTGTTCGCGACCTAAGGTTTCTTTTTCCAGAAGTTCAAGTACTAAAGCATCAAGTACATCTCGGTTAGTTTCGAGAATCTCGTAAGCCTCGTGGTGTGCGACATCAATGAAGGCTCTTACTTCTTCGTCGATAATTGCAGCAACATCTTCGGAATAGTCACGAGCATGTCCCATGTCGCGACCCATAAACACTTCGCCATTTTCCTGACCGTAGCGAATAGCACCTAAACGCTCGCTCATTCCATATTGCGTAACCATCTTGCGCGCGACTGAAGTTGCTTTCTCAATGTCATTACTTGCGCCAGTTGTTGGATCATGGAAAATCATTTCCTCTGCAGCGCGACCGCCCAACATGTATGCCAATTGGTCCAGCATTTCACTGCGAGTAGTTGAGTACTTATCAGATTCTGGCAAGACCATTGTGTAACCCAAAGCACGACCACGTGGCAAAATTGTGATTTTGTGAACTGGGTCAGTGTTAGGCAAAGCAGCAGCGACTAACGCGTGACCACCCTCATGATATGCAGTGATTAGGCGTTCCTGATCACTCATGATTCTTGTGCGCTTTTGTGGACCCGCCATTACCCGATCAATTGACTCGTCCAAAATTGCATCAGTGATTAAAGTTTGATTTTCACGTGCAGTAAGTAATGCCGCTTCATTCAATACATTGGCTAAGTCAGCACCAGTAAATCCGGGGGTACGTCGCGCGACAGCCAATAAGTCAACGCCTTCAGCGATTGGCTTGCCTTTGGCATGAACCTGCAAGATTGCATGACGGCCAAGCAGATCTGGCACGCCAACCGCAATCTGGCGATCAAAACGGCCCGGGCGCAATAGTGCTGGATCAAGAATGTCAGGACGGTTAGTTGCAGCAATCAAAATCACGCCAGTGTTGACATCAAAGCCATCCATCTCGACCAACATTTGGTTCAGGGTTTGTTCGCGTTCATCATGTCCGCCACCCATTCCCGCACCACGATGACGGCCAACCGCATCAATTTCATCGATAAAGATAATTGCTGGAGCATTTTGCTTGGCTTGCTCGAACAGATCGCGGACGCGGCTCGCGCCAACTCCAACGAACATTTCAACAAAGTCAGAGCCAGAAATTGCGAAGAACGGCGCTCCTGCTTCGCCTGCAACTGCGCGAGCTAAAAGAGTCTTTCCTGTTCCTGGCGGACCGTAAAGCAATACGCCTTTGGGAATCTTTGCGCCCACCGCTTGGAACTTAGCTGGGTCTGCAAGGAATTCCTTTATTTCATATAACTCTTCAACTGCTTCATCGGCACCCGCAACATCAGCAAATGTTGTTTGTGGCATGTCTTTGGTAATTAATTTTGCTTTTGACTTACCGAACGACATCATTCTGCCGCCGCCCTGCATCTGGCCCATGAAGAAAAACAGCAGACCCAGTATCAGAATGAGAGGCAAAATTGAAAGTAGCAGGCTGGTCAACAAGGACTCATGCGGTACCTCAATGTTGTATCCACCTGGCAAGTTACCGGCTTCTTTAGCACTCTGTAACAGGTCAACTAAATCAGTACCCTGACCCGCAATAAAGTCAGCTGACTCTTTCTGACCATTGGTAAGCGTGACCCGGATTACTTGATCTTTGTCAACGAGAATAACTGATTCCGCGCGACCATTTTGAATGGCATTTATGACTTTCCAAGTGTCAACCTTGCTACCCTTGCTGCTGTTCGAGAACGTGTTGCTACCCAGGAGCAGGGCAATTACAGCAAGTGCAATCCAAAAAACTGGTGAACGAAAAACTTTTTTAATACCCATGTGTTAGGTACGACACTCCTTGGCTCAGATAACTCTTTACGGTACTACTCAAATGGCAGTTGTCCTAAATTGCTTAGACTGACCCAAGCCAATAAGACACTCTTAATTCTTCATTTGTAAATGTCAGTATTACCAATACTAATTGCGTATCCTGACAAGGTGATCTTTAAGTCAGTTTTAGCTGAGCGCCCCTACCCACAACCTGATATTTCCAGTGAGCAGTGGGGTGAGTTGGCACCTCGACAGATTCGCCTATCTGACCTTTCAACAATTCGTAGCACCCTTGACTTAAATGCTCTTTTGGCAACAGATTCAACCTTTTTTGGCGATCTATTTGCCCATGTTGTGCGCTGGGAAGGTGAACTTTACCTAGAAAATGGGCTTCACCGCGCAGTTCGTGCAGCTCTTCAGGGACGCACATCTTTACATGCTCGAATTCTCACCCTGGAATAACCGAACTTGTTAGAGCCGGCCTGCTTGGTGCACTTTAAGTAAGAAATCTTGAGTCCGCGGATTCTGCGGATTTTCCAAAACCTGCTGGGCAGAACCTCGTTCGAGAATTTTGCCAGCATCCAGGAAGCAGACTTCATCGGCAACCTGAGTTGCAAATCCCATTTCATGAGTGGCTAGCACCATTGTCATTCCATCTGCTTTCAGGTCACGGACGATGCTTAACACTTCATTGACAAGTATCGGATCTAAGGATGATGTGACTTCATCAAGTAGCAGCAGTCTCGGGCGCACGGCTATTGAGCGAATGATTGCCACTCTTTGCTGTTGCCCGCCACTAAGACGATCGGGGAATTGATTCGCCTTATCAACCAAATCGAATCTGCGCAGGAGCGTAATCGCCTCATCTTCAGCTCGTGACTTTTCCACGCCATGCACTCGAATCGGCGAGAGTGTGATGTTGTCTAGAACACTCATGTGCGGAAAAAGATTGAATGATTGAAAAACCATTCCCAATTGTTTGCGCACTCCATCTGCATGAATTAGTGGATCGGTAATCTCCACGCCATCAAGCAAGATCACGCCATCATCAACACGATCGAGTAAGTTGATGCACCGCAATAACGTCGACTTACCTGAGCCGGATGCACCTATGAGAACAGTGGCAGAATGCTCTGGAACATTCAGCGATAAATCCGCGAGTACAACCTCATTGCCAAAAGTTTTGCGCACCCCATGAACTTCTAAAACATTCATGCTGTTCCCTGAGCATTCTGGCGATCAATGGATTTCTTCAACATGTAATCGGTATAACGAGTTAATGGAATTGTGATGGCTAAAAACATGATTGCCGCCATCACATACGGTGTGTAATTGAATGTTCGAGATCCTTCAATTTGCGCAGCGCGGATAGCGTCGGTAACACCTAGAACAGAGACAAGACCAGTGTCCTTAAGTAAGGCAACAAAGTCATTGAGTATCGGTGGAATCACTCGTTTAAACGCCTGAGGCAAAACAACAAATCGCATAGTCTGATTTGCAGTCAAACCCAAGGAACGAGCAGCTGCGCGTTGACTTGGGTGGACCGAAAGAATGCCACTTCGTAAAACTTCCGCGACATATGCAGAGTAGGTCAGCACCACAGCGATTGTTCCTAATACTGTGACATTCGAAGTTAGCCATGAGATACGTAACGCGGGTAAGCCAAAACCAATCAGCAAAATAGTCAGGAGTAAAGGGACACCTCGGAAAATGTCAACGTAGGCAGTAGCCAAGAAGCGCACAGGTGTTAGTGCCGCCGAGCGAGACGTCCGAGCCAAAGCAAGCAGAAGTGACAAGGCGCCGATGCAAACCGCAGCCACCACTGTCAATGTCAGATTCGTTATTAAACCGCGGAATACCAAGTGCGAAACTTCGCGCCCATAATTCCAATCAAAGAATGTTTCAGCAACGACTTTGCGGCCTGGCGAGAAATAAATTCCGCCGGCAATTACTCCAATAAAAATAAGTGAAGTAAAACTTGCAATTCGCACACGGTATCGCGCGTGATTTTGGCGTTGAATTCGACGCTCTAGTTCCCTTGGGCTGGGTGACCATGACGAAGCCCGACTCAAATCACTTTGAGCCGGGCTATCGTTTTGTGTCATAGAACTTTTACGCTTGTCCCTACTTAAGGACAGGCGCTCCCGCATCATTGCCTAGCCAAGTTTCAGCTAAGCCATCGATTGTGCCATCTTCCTTAAGTGCATCGACTGCATCGGTGAGGCATTGAGTAAAGCCACTATCTTTACCCAGTAGCAGACCGAATTGGTCGCCTGCTCCGGTCGAAGGAAGTTGGCCAACAATTAGACCATTTTCCACTTCAACACCTGAAAGGTAAAAGGCAGTTGGCAAGTCAACGACTAGCCCGTCAATCTGACCATTCTTCAGTGCAGTTACGCCAGCAGCATTGTCATTGAACACCTGTGGCTGAGAACCGATTTGATCCTTGATTGCATCAAGTGAAGTTGTACCTACCGCAGCACCGAGCTTTGCTCCAGCAAGATCTGCCAGAGTTGTTTTGCCTTCAATAGCGCTTCCCTTGTAGGAAACAACTGCTTGAGGAGCGGTGTAGTAAGCGCTTGAGAAATCAACTGCCTTCTTGCGATCCTCAGTTATTGAGAACTGTTGAATGTTGAAATCGAAAGTCTTTTCTCCTGGTGCAATCGCACTATCAAATGAAGTACGGACCCATTTAACATCTACTGTTTCATAACCAAGTTTTGTTGCAACTGCATTAGCGACTGCCGCCTCAAAGCCCTCGCCACTTTCTGGTTTGTCATCTATTACCCATGGGTAGTAAGCAGGCTCGCCCGTAGCAATTGTTAGTTTCCCGGGCGTAACAGTGTCTTCACAAGAAGACGCAGATGATTTACTGGACGAACAGGAACTCAAAGTTACTAGAAGTGCGCTGCCGGCAAAAATTGCGAGTGCGCGTTTTGTTGTTGTTTTCATGTATTACTCCCTTTGCATTGAACACATCAGAGTAAATTGATTTCTCAATTTACTTGGGTCCATTTGGACCCGCGCTTGCCACTTGTGTGACCAGGTCTTTATCCGGGGCACCCCATCGCGGTTGCAAGGGTTGTCGGGTAACGAGCCGGGACTTAGCGCTACCACTCTTGACCTGTTGGACAGCCTAGCAATTCCTTGGTCGTAGTTCGAATTCGCAGCCGGGTATTTGTTTGAAAGAAATCTGCCAGAATCAGAGCATGACCAAAACTGACGATGCGCTGTGGATGAGGCAGGCTATTGACCTTGCTTCCGTGGCCGGGCAGCAAGGCGATGTACCAGTTGGTGCAATCGTGCTCAATCCACAGGGTGAAGTTGTCGGTCGCGGATTTAACAATCGTGAAGTTGCTGGAGATCCGGTGGGTCATGCTGAGATTGTCGCTATTCGTCAGGCAGCTGAAACTTTAGGATCTTGGCGTTTGGATGATCACACGCTAGTTGTGACTCTTGAACCTTGCACGATGTGCGCTGGCGCGGCGGTACAAACGCGGGTAGCCAGATTGGTATTTGGCGCTTTTGATGAGAAAGCCGGCGCAGTTGGTTCACTTTGGGATGTCGTGCGCGATCGACGTTTACCGCATCGGATGGAAGTGACTTCTGGTGTACTGGCTGCTGATTGTGCCAATCTGTTGAGTGATTTTTTCAAGGCCCAGCGCTAGCTGAAAGAAGTTTTTTCGTGTTGTTCGTTTTAGCGAGTAATCTTGTCAACGGTGCCGTGTCCGAGCGGCCAAAGGAGCACGCCTCGAAAGCGTGTGAGGGTTAACGCCCTCCGTGGGTTCAAATCCCACCGGCACCGCACGATAAGAGCCCCGTCCCTGACGGGGCTCTTTGATTTGCGGTGCCTAATGGATTTGGGAGGAATCGAACCCTTCGCGAAGCGAAGGTAATTAATGACGGTTCCCACCGGCACCGCCATTGCGCCAATCGCGTTAAGCGATTTGGCTTGCAATGTGCGAAAAATAATCAGTGGGATTTGCGGACCGATTACGCAATCCGTTCAGGATTGCTGCAATCGGAAATCAATCCGATCTGACAAGGCCAGGCCAAATGGATGCGAAGCAAGCGATGGTTCCCACCGGCACCGCCATTGCGCCAATCGCGTTAAGCGATTTGGCTTGCACCACTCTCTACGGCCCTATGTGTAGAGAAAAATCTTTCTACCCTGTTGCACTCCGAGGGCAATCAGCAAAATAGCAAAGAGAAAAGTCACTTGGCTACTCACAACTTCATGACTCAAATACACACCCAGAAAAGTTGCTGGCACCCCGGCGAGTCCCATAACCAAAGCGGAATCGGTCTGAACATTTCTTTGTTGGAAATGCGTTAATCCGCCAACTACTGAAGCCCCCACAGCGACTGCCAAACTTGTGCCGCGCGCAGTTATCGAGTCAATTCCAGCGGCAATAATCAACGCAGGAACAACAATCACGCCACCACCTATACCTAGCAATCCAGCAAGAACGCCAGCGAAAAAACCAACTGCCAAGAGCAATAGATGTCCGCCAAAACCATCAACTACTTGATGCGGCTCTGCGCGAAAAAGCAAACGTAATCCTGAGGCAACCAACAAAATCCCAAATACGGTATGCAAATATTTAGTTGGAAATGTGCGCAAACTTCGAGCACCGAAGAAAGCGCCCAACACTGAGCCGCAAAGTAAGTAGGTCGCGGCTAGCCAATCTACGTTTCCTGATTGAGCGAATCCAAACGTGCCCGCAATTGCAATAGGAACCACAGCCGCCAGGGATGTGGCATGTGCAGTCTTTTGGTCTAGGTGCAACCAACCAACTAAAAGTGGAACCATTATCAGCCCGCCACCAACACCAAATAGGCCGGCTAAGACTCCACCCAAAATCCCAATGAGTGCGGCGATGAAATTCGTTCTGGTCAGCAACAGAGTCTCACCAATCACGGTTGAAAATTAAGCGTCGCGTTTGATGAAAAAGAAAGTAGCCAAGAAGTAGATCCCCACAACCCAAGCAGCAAAAACTAGTCCTGCCTGAGGCCAATCGTCAGCGTTAACGACCCAGGCCTGCGCACTACTAAAAGGTAGATACTTCCTAACTGGCTCAACCGATTCACTAATCATTCCTAAAAGGCCTCCAATTAGAGGCTCTAGGATTGTCGCCAAAAGCAATGGAAGCGTGACCCCTAATGCAAGGTTACGAGAAAGCATCGTAATACTCATTGCAAATATGCAATAGCCAATTCCGAAAACCAACACTTGCCACATCTGCGTCGAGTTATCGGAACTTGAGATTGTGTAACCACTTGCATCGGAGTTAACTTTTTCACTGCCGGCAATGAGTGCGCCTACCCCAAGAACGGCCCATGCTAAGAATGTCATTGCAATGACATAGGTCGAAAGAATCAGAGTTTTAGCGAGTAATATGTTTTCGCGTACAGGGAATTCGGACAAAGTTAACCGAATTACTCCATAACGATATTCGTGACCGAATGTTTGGGCTGCGATAACTGACAAGATCATGGCATTAAGCACATTGCCAGGTGTGCTGAACAAACCTTCCCAACTTTGCACAGGAGTTTCCGTACTATTAAGAAAAACAGGAATTAAACCGACTACGCCAACTAGAGCCAAGTACAACGCCGAGATAATCCATGTTGAGCGAATTGAAATTAGACGACGCCATTCGTAGCGTAAAGCCGGCATCATAAGGATTCTCCTGATCTAATAACAGCCGAATCATGGCCTGCGATAGGAGTACCAATTTCGTAATCCATTCCACTTGCAGTTAAGTCCATAAATACTGTTTCCAAGTTCGCAGCTTCTGCGAAGAGTTCAGAAAGTTGGACACCACTTTGGAACGCAATTTCACCAACTCGTTCCGGAGTTGCATCGATAACCTTAATTGCATTCTCGCCTTCTATCTCCACCCGGAAACCGTTCATAGATAAAACTGATGCGAGTCGCACAACATCATTAGAGCGCACAAAAACACTCTTGCTATTCGCTCGAGATAAGAAAGCCTGCATAGATTCGGCCGCAACCAAAGTGCCGCGGGCAATAACTACAACGTCATCGGCAAGTAACTGCATCTCGCCAAGTAAGTGACTACTCACTAGGACTGTGTTTCCAAGCGATGCATAATGCTTAAGAAAATCACGAAGCCAATGGATTGACTGAGGATCGAGTCCGTTGGCTGGCTCATCAAGCATCAAGACTTTTGGCTGAGCCAGAATTGCGCCAGCAAGTCCAAGACGTTGTCCCATGCCAAGCGAAAAACCACCTGGGCGTTTGCGGGCAACATCAGACAAGCCCACAAGTTGGATTACTTCATCAATGCGCGCCTTGCTGATGTTTGCCTCAGCACCGAGCATCCTGAGGTGTCCGCGGGCACTTCGCTTCGGATGAAAAAACTTGGCATCTAAGTGGGCACCTACGACACCCGTTACACTCTTGTATTTTGCAAGTGGTAAACCATCAAAGAGGGTCTCGCCAGTTCCATTATCAAGCCCAAGCATCAATCTCATAGTCGTTGATTTCCCAGATCCGTTGGGTCCTAAGAAGCCAGTGACTCTGCCGGGTTCTACGGTAAACGATAAATCGTTAACCGCATGTAATTTTCGAAAATGTTTATCAACATTATTTACTTCTACGCGCATAGGTAAACCCTAGTCCGAGATAGCAAAATAATGAAGATACTCAAGGCCTAATAACGAGAACGAGATCCTTCGCGACGACCTCCGCCGCCACCGTATCCACCACGACCGCCACGAGCAGGTGGACGACCTCGGCCGCCACGCTCTGGTGAACGTGGAGGTGTCCAAGGAATATCGGTTGGCTCTTTGGCATTTGTTATGTCAACAAGCTCTCGGGACATCGGACGCACGCGCACTACTTCTGGTTCAACGCCGGCTCTGCTAGTCATTTGAGTGACTGCCTTTTGCTGACGCGGACCAACCATCGTTACTACCGCACCAGATTCACCGGCACGTGCAGTACGACCTGCACGGTGTAGGTAATCCTTATGATCAGCAGGCGGATCGACGTGTACAACAAGTGTTACGCCATCAACGTGAATACCGCGAGCTGCCACATCAGTTGCAACTAGTACATCCGTAATGTCATCTTTGAAGTCTTTCAAAGTGCGAGTACGCGCAGACTGAGTTTTGCCACCATGTAACGCACCAGCAGCCACACCACGGCGAGCAAGATCATTTGCAATTCTTTCGACACCTAATTGAGTGCGAGCGAAGAACATTGTCTTACCTGGACGTGATCCAATTTCAGCCAAGATGTCATTCTTGTCTTCGCTGTGAACAACAAAGAGGAAATGGCTCATTGTGGAAACTGATGCCTTCCCAGATTCAGTTGCGTGTTCAATCGGGTCTGTCATGTAGCGACGCACAATCTTGTCGACATCGCGATCTAAAGTCGCACTGAATAATAGACGCTGCGCATCGTTCTTTGTCAGGTCTAAGATTTCAACAATTTGCGGGTAGAAGCCCATGTCGCACATCTGATCAGCTTCATCAAGAACACTGATTTCGACCTTAGACAGATTGATGTGACCTTGTTCGATCAAGTCATTCAATCGTCCTGGAGTAGCAACAACAATCGGGACAGCACGCTTCAATGCATCAATCTGCTTTGCGTATGGCATACCACCAGCAATTAGGCGGATGTCTAATTCCACAGCATGGGCGTAAGACATCAATGCATCATTAACCTGCATAGCTAACTCGCGAGTAGGCACCAAAATCAAACCCAGTGGATTTTTTGGAGTTGCTTTGCGGTAAGCAAGACGAGTAATCATTGCTAAACCGAATGCCAGAGTTTTACCGGAACCTGTTTGTCCGCGACCAAGAACATCGCGACCTGATAACGCATCCGGCAAAGTGGCCGCCTGAATTGGGAATGGGGAGACGATTCCCTGACGCTTCAAAACGGCAATCAAAGCCTCGTCTACGCCAAGTTCGCTCCAAGAGCGAGAAAGTTCAGCGCTGCTGGCTTTGTCTGCCTTAGTAACCGATGTTTCTGGGCGGTCAATATGTTTTGGAGCTCTTGGAGTGCGTTCGCTGCGGTCACTTGAACGTGCAGGGCGATCATCACGATCGAATGAACGACGCGCAGGACGATCGCCAGCATCTGAATAGCGAGGACGACTTGGCCGATCATCACGACTAGGACGGCTCGAACGATCATCACGACTAGGACGGCTCGAACGATCATCACGATCGAAAGAACGTGCCGGACGATCATCACGACTCGGACGGCTCGAACGATCATCACGACTAGGACGGCTCGAACGATCATCACGATCGAATGAACGACGCACAGGACGATCATCACGACTCGGACGGCTCGAACGATCATCACGATCGAAGGAACGTGCCGGACGATCATCACGACTCGTACGACCCGGACGATCATCACGATCGAAGGAACGTGCCGGACGGTCATCACGGCCGAAGGAACGTGCCGGACGATCATCGCTGCGAGGACGCGACTTGTGCACATCAGTGCCATCAGCACGCTTGCGGCTTGGCCGGGATTGGGAAGGGTCGCCGAACTCAACACGGAGTTCAGTTTTCGCACGCTTCTTGGGCTTCTTTGCGGCAGCTGCTTTGGCTGCATCATGACGAGTGGATGTCTTTTTAACAGCCTTTACATCATCTTGAGCTCGGTCACGCTCTAATTTTCGGGCGCGCGGCTTTTTCTTAGGACTTTCGGCTGTAGGCATTTCACTCTTTCGTTAGACCTCTTAACGGTAGGTGACAAGTACTCGTTTACCTAATCCCAACGGCCAGATATCCGCTTTTGTCAGAGTCCCATGGCACACTTACACTCATGGACACCACCTCAATCGCCTTAATAATCGCCATTTCCTGTGTATTTACTGCCCTGACGACAGTTTTTGCCGTTTCTCGGCTTCTAGGAAACAAATCTGGCTTAACCCCTGATCAGATTCGGCAACAGGTTGCCGATGCCACCAACGAACAGCTGATTCGCGCCCAGCAGATTCTGGAAAATTCCACAGAAATTCGCCTTACATCCAATTCTGAAGCTATTTCGGCACAGAATTTGCAGGCTTCCCAGACGATAGGCGCACTTGTTGCACCCTTACAGGAATCCCTGAAGGCCTTAGATAATAAGGTCGCAGATTTAGAGAAGAATCGGGCAACTGCCTACAGCAAGTTAGACGAGCAGGTGGTCAATACTCACGGAATATTAACAAAATTGATGACTGAAACGACTACCCTTTCAGGAGCATTGCGCCGAAGCGATACCCGAGGACGTTGGGGTGAATTACAACTCCGCCGAATCCTAGAGATGCTTTCAATGACTGAGCAGGTCTCATTTTTAGAGCAAAAGCAGGAACAAGGTGACGGTGTTGGTCGTCCCGATGTGACAGTACTTCTTCCCGGTGAGCGAGTTCTCTACATAGATAGCAAGGCACCTATGGCCGCTTATCTCAATGCCTTAGACGAGACTGACCTAGACAAACGCAATGCTCACTTCCTAAGTCATGCACGCGCCCTCAAGGATCACGTGTCTGTTTTGAAAAAGCGGGATTACACGGCTGGCGACAAATCGCTCAACTATGTGATCATGTTTATTCCAACAGAATCATCATTAGCCGCAGCTTGCGAAGTGAATCCTAACCTGATTGAAGATGCCGCTAGAGACCGCGTGATATTGACCTCTCCTACGGCCTTAATTGCTGTTTTGAGCAACATCTCCATGCTTTGGCAACAGGATAATCAGGCGAAGAACTCTCAAGAGATTGCCAAGGAAGCTGGCGAGTTGCACACCAGACTTTCCGTATTCATTGGACATTTTGGCAAAATCGGGGCCTCGCTCGGCAAAGCAGTAGATCACTACAACTCTGCAATTGCCTCTTTCGATTCACGAGTTATGCCCACTGCCCAACGTGTTGCCACACTCGGGCGATTTGATAAAGAACTCTCTGCACTATCCAAAATTGATGTAAAGGCAAACGAGTCGCGGAAAACTAGCGGCCTGGAATCTGTGTCCGACGAAGAAGTCTCTTAGAAAAATTCATAGAAATGTGATTATTTGTAACACGAATTGCGCACTTTTGTAGTCTGCGTGCTCTAGATTTTGGCTATGGATAATTCACCCACCAGTATCGATAGCTCTGGACTTGATCTGACCGCTGCTGCCATAGAGGAAAAACAGCATCTGCAAAAGCATTTTGGGCGAAAAGAAATTCTTTTCTTCACAATTTGCACACTTGTAGGTATTGACACAATTGGAGCCATCGCATCAGCGGGCGCCCAAGCTTTTTCGTGGCTAATCATTTTGGCTCTTGTTTTCTTTATCCCAAGCGCCTTACTCTTTGCCGAACTAGGTACCGCCTTTCCGGAAGAAGGCGGCCCATACATCTGGGCGCGACTAGCCTTCGGAAGACTGCCCGGCACAATCAACAATTTCCTCTACTGGATCACAAATCCAGTTTGGATGGGTGGAACGCTAACCCTAGTTGTCGTTGCAGCTGTTGAAACGTTCTTGCGCAATGGGGAACCGCTGAGTACTTTCTGGTTTTATGCAGTTGGATTGGTCTTTATCTGGGTCGGCATATTTGCTTCAATCCTGTCTTTCCGAGTTGGTAAATGGATTCCAATAGCTGGCGCATATGCAAGATTCATTGTGCTGGGATTATTCACATTCTCAATCATCTTGTATGCAAATAAGTTTGGTATCAATGGACCAAGTTTCCATGATTTTGGCGTTAGCTGGCCTGGATTGGTCGCGGTAATCGCCCTAATCTTGTTCAACTTTGTTGGCTTTGAGAATCCAAACAGCGCTGGCAGCGAGATGAAAGACGCCCAAAGAGATGTCCCTTTTGCTGTGTTCCGCTCTGCAATCGTGGCAATTGTTCTCTATGGTGTTCCAATCTTTGGCGTAATTCTGGTTCTACCAACCTCGCAAGTATCTGGACTTGGTGGCTTCATTGATTCAGTAAAGGCAACATTCCGAGTCTTTGGTGGCACCCTTGCCGCTGATGGCACAGTGACATTGACCGGACTTGGTTTGATCATGGGTAATCTTGCCGCTGTCTTATTTATCCTGTGTGTCTTGTCCTCTGGAGTTGCTTGGTTGATGGGTTCAGATCGCGCCCTTGCCGTATCTGGTTATGACGGTGCTGCTCCTCGCTGGCTTGGAGTGTTCAGCAAGAAATACGGCACACCTGTTCGCGTTAATGTCATTTCTGGAATAGTTGCTTCCGTTGTCTTAGTTGCTGTTCGGGTCCTGAGCGAAGGCGATACCGCGAAATATTTTGGAGTCGTACTTAATGTTGCAATTTCGACGACGCTCATGTCCTACATTGCAATTTTCCCATCCTTGTGGAAATTGCGAGTATCACATCCAGACACTCCACGCGTCTACCGTGCACCAGCTGCCAAATTCTTGTCAGTCTGGTTAACTCTTGTTGTAGTTTTTGCAACAGTCCAAGTTTTGGCACCTGGACTTGGTGACGAGTGGTTCGGCGCTGACTACTTGCCTGATGGCTGGACCCAAGATGAAAAGTGGCGTTATTTGCTGATTGAGTTAATTCCGTTGGCTCTCTTCATCGGCATAGCTATTATTTTCTGGGCAGTCGGAAAGCGTGAACTGAAACGTAAATAGTTAAACCTTAAAAATTATTGGCGCATCCGATTTGGGTGCGCCAATAATTTTTTGCTGAAAACCTTTAATCAACATCCGGATCAGGTGCAACTGTTTCATCCAGGGAATCTGTCTTAGGCTGAGCCTTTTTTGCCTTCGTGGTCGATGATGATGTGTCAACCGCTTCACCTGCGGTTTCAACAGCACTCTCCGCTTCAAGAACAGCGACCTGTTCGCCAGAGCGATATGTGTACAGTGTCAGCGCAGGATCAATGCTTGAGTTTGTCATTCTCCGAGCGGCCCTGCGACGTTCACGACTGCTTAGTTCTGGCTCGCCATCAGCAGACTCTCCGTAGCCATACCCGTAGCCATACCCGTAGCCATAGCCATAGCCATACCCGTAGCCATAGCCTGTGCTACCGCTTGGAACGAAGTTAATAATTGGACCCAATAGCCTTGCGCCAATTCCATTAAGCATCTCTGTAGCTCTAAACAGCTGTTCGTGTGTGGTGCGACCAAATCTAATAAGTAGTAGTACGCCATCAGTAACTTTCGCCAAAATCGCTGCATCTGTCACAGGCAGCAGCGGTGCACCATCAATCAACACATAATCAAAATCTTTTCGCAAATCACTAAGCAAGTGAACCATCTGTTCGCTCGCCAATAGCTCACTTGGATTTGGCGGCACTGGCCCCGATGGCAATACCGAAAGCATGCCTCTATTCCAATTTATCAGCGCCTCTGACAACGGCACTTGTCCAGCAAGCACATTTGTTAAACCTACAGTTCCATCGATTCCTAAGAATTGCGAGATCCTAGGTTTGCGCAAATCAGCTTCAATAAGACAAACCTTTTGGCCAGCCTGGGCGAATGTGATTGCTAAATTTAGAACTGTTGTCGTCTTTCCTTCACTAGGCAATGCGCTAGAGACAACAATCACTTTCGGGGGATTATCTACATCCACGAATTGTAGGTTTGTCCTGATTGCCCGGAAGGCTTCGGCTCGCGCACTTCGCAAATCGAGGGTGGCAATCGGAGTCTCACGGGCATCCGGATCAAAGCCGATGATTCCAATTGGATTTACGCCCGTTATTTCCAAAACGTCAGATAGGTGGCGCACCGTATTGTCTAGTGACTCCCAGAGCAAGATCAAACCAACGCCGAGCAGCAACCCCAACAATCCGCCAATTAAGAGGTTGAATCGTGGCCGAGGTGAACTGGGTAAAAATGGTTCACGAGCCTCTTGGACAATACTGGCCTTGATAGGGCTTTGAATTCCCTTATCTATTGGTGTTTCTAATGTTTGAATAACTTCAGCAAGCTGAACCGCAACTTCGTTCGCAATCTGAGCTACTCGCTTTGGACTTGTGGATTGTGCTGAGATATTTATTAGTACTGTGCCGCCGGTAGCTTTGGCATTAACCTGACCAGGATCAATGTTGTAGCCCAGTTTTTTAGAAACAATACCCAGTACTCCTGGGGTCTTAACTAGTGCACAGTATGTCTTTATCCGATCGCCGGAATATTGATTGCCTGAAATCAAGCCCCCAAGGTTTTCGGCATAACCGCTTGTGGATATATACAATTTTGAAATTGATGTGTATTTCTTAGGCAGCAGCGATGTAATCACGCTGGCCGCGATCAAGGACAGAATAAAGATTGCGACAATGTGCTTACCGCGCTTACGCAAAGTCCGCAAAATTTGTTGTATGTCCATGATTAATCCTTTAGTAGGTTGCGGACTTTCAACAACTTAATAATGGCAGCCCTCAACGCGACAATACCTTCAGGTCGAGAAGGTTGCAAAATCTATATTCTTTTTTGCTGTGGTAAATGAAAAATGTGGGTACCTCTGAACTCGCAGAGATACCCACATTTGCTTTAAGAATTTTTACTTGAAGCCGTTAACCGTCTTTGAAACTTCTAATCCTCCGAGTAAGAATGTTACGGTGTTTTCGCCCTTGCGAAGCTTATTTTTCGGTACGTAAAACGTTCCAAAACCACCATTATTGATTTCCCTCATACCACCAGCTGGTTGGCCATTGACTAGCACAATGTAAGGAGTACCTGGCTTAGCGCCCTTAGTCTTAACCAAGAAGGCCTTGGAGATTTTTTGGGTGCTGTAAATGACTGGTTTCGTTGGTCGGTAGACATAAATTGTCTTCTTCTGGCTACCGGAAACAGTAGTGATGATGCTACGGCCGTACTTACCAGCTGTGAATGGGAATAGAACTGCACCGCCTTCAGTATTTAAGGTTGTGCGCTTTTTGCCATTAATCCACACAACGACCTTTGAGCCGCCATTTGTCACCAAAGGGAACACTGTCGTCGAACTAGAGTCCCAATTTATGACGTCATCAGCGACCGAGAGATTTAGGTCTGTTCCTGGTGGGTAAGCAGCAGCTGGTGTTGCTAAGACACTAGCGAAAATGAAGGTCGCTCCTAGCAAAGAAGCAATTAAAGACTTGCGGTTCATTCGGGACTCCAAAATGTAAAGAAATGGTTGAGTCCTAATCTAGGGCGTGTTGCATTCGTGGTCAACTTTGAAAGGTTAAATCCTGATAAATTCTGTGTATCACCCAAATTTGTGGCATCACTGAGTCAAAATACGCGCTAATCCATGGCAAAAATCGAAAATCGCTGTCTCTAGCAGCTCAAAAGACTCGTTGTGGCTGGCGCGATCTTTGTCATGCGGGTCGGGAATATCATTTTCGCCAAATTTTCCGACATCCATAGCCATCGGAACTTGACCTCTCCAGGCGTCTAATTCAGCCAAGAACCATTGCCAGCGTTCATTTGGTGATTCTGGCAAATCTGGAACCTTTGCCAAAGGGGAAAATTCGAATCCCTTGGTTGCGGATTCTAAAGTTACTTTTTTCGAAGCCACATCTAAGACCAAGCCTGGCCCAGAGAGATGTTTTGCCAAAGAGCCCGCATCGCGAAGAGTAAATAGGCGATTTCGCAGAAGTGGGTTTTCTTTGACTAGCATCCCCCGATGTGTACGTTCCATGGTGAGAATCAAATCGAATGATTCAATATCAATTTCACCAAACTCTCTTGATGCATCGTGGGAGAAAGGTCCAGCAAATGAGATGCTCTCAGGACATCGAGCCGAACCAGAAACAGCGTTAGTCCCAGCCGAGGAAATCACAAAATCCATATCTATTTCTTGAAACTCTGGGCTTTCAGTAAGTTGCCGGCGCAGTAGCTCTTCACCTGCTGGGCTGCGACAAATATTTGCGGAACAAACAACCAGTATTCGGGCTACGGGCTTTGAGTTCATGGCTACCAATTTTCTTATCCCTTGATTTTCATCAATATCGTCGCCCAATTTTTTCAAGTCTGTAAAAAATCCCGCAGGAGTTAGATCCCCTTGATTTTTCCTGTGATTGTGACAAGCGTACCGAGTAACAAACTCACTTGGTTATAGCCTTTTTTCAGCGTGGAAGCGGGAACTACAATTTTTGAAATACCGGTAATGCCAGCACGCACTGGCTTAACCTTTGAAATTATTTTCCCGCTGAGTTTAAAGGTGACAACATATCCAGCCGGTAAGTACTTAACGTACAAAGTCAAGGGGCGTTTTATAATTTGCTTCTGGGGAATTGGTACGGCACCGGGGACATAGACCGTCGTGCTTCCTATTTCGCCACAAGTGTTTACTTTGACAGTATATTTGCCAACTTTCAACGCTTTAATCTTCAGCGTGCCTTTTCCTTTTACTGATGGAACAGACTTGTAAAAAACGCCATTTAGAAAAACAGATGCTCCTTTCACACAAAGATTGGTCAGCGTGATTGTTGGAGGTGAAGCCCCGGGCTTCACTACAAGGTTATTCAAAGAAAATTTCAGTTTTTTACCTGGCGGATATGCCGATGAGGGGTTGGTATTAACGCACAGTGCAAGAAGCATGCCAAACATGCACGCAGAAATCAGCTTTAGAATTTTTGTATTCATATGGCCATGATTCCTCTCTTGCTAATAATCTTTTACTTCACGATCTAAATCTAGCCTGAAAGACCATAAGTCAATTCTTACAGGTTTCGCCTAAGTTTATCTGCGTTTGCATCGGAATAGCCATCGGTTGAATACCCATGCTGACGTTCTCATTGTCAACTAAAGTCGGCTCATTATATTCAACAGTCAAGGCTCTACTTGAATTTGCGGGCAAGACGACGTCCAGCTCGTACACAGTGCGCCCATGGTCGGTGCCCTGAGAGGTCAACTCCACTTCACGACCCGCAATTTGTGCTGACACAAATTCAGACCCTGCCGGAATATGAAAATAGACAAGCATCTTGGTAGAGCCTGGATATTTGCCCGAGAATCTCGCGCCCAGATCATTTCTGGGTGTTACATAACTTGGCAATCCAGTCTTTGGCGCCTTGTTGGTTATCTGGACAGACATTTTGGCTAGACGAAACGGTGCATCTGCTAGACATTGACCTGCATCATAGAAAACCTTTGCAGAGACGTAAGCATCTATTTTGTTGCCGGCGCCATTTATTAATACGGCCATGTGTGATGGCGCATCAGGACCCTCCATTGAGCCCGAGAGTGATGTCCGAGAAATCAGCGTTTGAATACTTGAATTGCTCGACCAAAAATGCACTCTCTGGCGAGAAATGCTCGGTACTAGGGCGCGAGCTATCCGCAATTCGTTAACGTTGCCTCGTGTCAATTTGTTAAAGACAACCCGAGTGATTTCCATCACGACCTGATCTTTTTTGGCTGGATTTGGGTAATCCTGATAGACACCTTTAGTCAAATAATCGACCGCATTGTTGGCATCCAACCTTTTCCCATCCACGACTACTGGTCCAACAGCAGTCAGAATTCCTGCAACCGTGAACTGATCTACAGATAAAACTCCATCCACCTGCTGACCCGTGTGCTGTCGATAAAGAGCATTCATCAGTGCGGCATTTGTTGGATAGTCAGGACTTAAATTCATATCCGAAAGTTTGGCTAAATCAGAGCCGTAAAGATTTGCCACATCTGCTGGCACATAACGCTTCCAGTTGACTAAGGGCCGGGCGTTGATCTCAGTATTTGTCTCTATGCGCGTTAGTTTGAGCCTTCCACCACTTGCCTCAAGAGTTCCCCACCCACCAGGCATGCCCCCAGTTGCACGAGCCTCGGCTCCATTATTCATAATCAAGAGCCAATTTTTGGGTTTATTCAATCCCAAGAGGAAAGGTGCAATGTCAAGGAAATCTTGACCTTGTTTCACATAGGGCACAGCGCTAACGAATTGGTCTTTTACCTGCTCAACAGGATCTGCTAGGAGGCTGGGAACACCGGCAAGATTTAAGTTAGAAAGATTACTTTCTCCCGTAAGAATGTGCGGGCGCACATCTGCAATGATTCCTGAAGCGATCTTAAGTAATTTGGGATCAATAAGAACTGTCTTGTCTCGCTTGAATTTTGCCAGGGCAATTTCAGATTTGCTAGTGGCATTAAGCACATTGTTAAGCGAATCGACTGTAGTTACAAGTGCCATTGGAGTTCTGCCAACATACGGAATACGGGTAACAATCCACCACACTGGGTCATGGACTCGAGAGCTTGCACTAGCCAAATCTGATTTAAGGTTTCTTATCACTTTGACTAATCGACTTGGATCTTGACCGACCCCGTACACCTGAGTTGCGCGCTTACGAGCATTGCTTAGATCTTGCTGGGCCATTGCTGCCCCATATGCCATCCAAAGTCCCATGAGTGCAGAAACCATTATGGTCAAGCATGCAGCCCAAAACACTCGTCTGATGGTAACCATATGTCCCCCGCCAAAATCAACATAAAGCGCAATTGTCCAAATTACTCATGACAATTGCCTGTAAAAGAGCCTAGTTCTATTTAAACATTCTCTCTCAAATTCACAGATGCCCCGGCAAAGTGTACGCTCCACATATGGCTGTCGTGGACAAAATGGAGCGGTTACTATCCGCGCACAGACTTTCTGCCCTGATCTCACTCTCCTCATTGTGTTGGACAGGGAGTATTTTTGGATTCTTCTATCTCAGATACGTGGACGTCTCCGAACGAGCTCCCTGGATACACGCGATAATTGGCGCCTTTTTAGCAATTGTTATTTACATTGCAATTGGCTTAAAGCTACACATTTTTCAGGGTGGCTACATCATCGGTAGCAAAGATGAAATATTTGCCATAACTAAGGCGGTAGGCCTCACTGCTCTGATTCTTTTCTCAATCTCCAACCTTTGGCCTTCGACTGAATATCTTCTTGGGCAATTGTTACCCCAGTCAACAGTTATTGCGGGCTCATTGGGATCGTTAGTGAGCATCCTGGGTGTCAGCATGTTGATCAGAATGCGCAGAGAAAGTTCTCAGCGGCCAAGAGGTGCGGAACCTGCTCTTATCTTTGGCGCCGGTTCAGCAGGGCAGCAACTTATTGACAGCATGCTAACCGATGCCAGTTCACCATACCTACCAGTTGGCATTTTGGATGATGATGCCAGTTCCAGCTATATACGAATTCGCAACATCCCTTATTTCGGTGGCCGAGCTAATGTCGCCGAAGCAGTGAAGAAAACTGGGGCAACCACTCTGATTATTGCCTTGGCAAAAGGCCCCGGTTACCTCTACCGCGAACTAAATGCTGCGGGAACTGCGGCAAATCTAGTAGTCAAGACCCTTCCACCATTGGGAGAACTAGTTGATGGTCGGGTCGGGTTTCGGGATTTGAATTCTATTGACATCAATGACTTACTCGGTCGCCAACAAATCGACACTAATGTCGAAAGTATCGCTGGATTCATAGCTGGTAAACGAGTGCTAGTCACCGGAGCAGGTGGCTCCATCGGTAGTGAATTATGTCGACAATTGCGACTATATGATCCTGCAGAACTCATGATGCTCGATCGTGATGAATCAGCATTGCATTCCTTGCAACTTTCATTAGAGGGACGGGCTCTGCTCGACACCTCGGACACTATTCTTGCTGACATTAGAGACTCAGAGACTCTGAATGAAATTTTTGAAAATCGTATGCCTCAAGTTGTTTTTCATGCTGCCGCACTAAAACATCTGCCTATGCTAGAGAAATACCCGACAGAGGCATGGAAGACAAATGTGTTGGGGACGCTAAATGTCCTTGAGGCAGCGAAAAATTGTGGGACTGAAGTCTTCGTGAATATCAGTACAGATAAGGCTGCCAGCCCTTCAAGTGTGCTTGGACATGCAAAGCGATTAGCCGAGAGACTCACTTCAACTTTTGGGCAGAACGAGACAAACAAATTCGTGTCAGTAAGGTTTGGCAATGTATTGGGCAGCCGAGGCTCAGTTCTAACAACGTTCGCTAACCAGGTTGCTAGTGGTGGGCCGGTAACTGTCACTCACCCAGAAATAACTCGCTATTTCATGACGATTCCCGAGGCTGTGCAGTTGGTAATTCAATCTGGTGCATTAGGGGAAAACGGGGATGTGTTAGTACTAGACATGGGAACCCCGGTAAAGATTGTTGAGCTTGCTAAGCAGGTTATTGAGTTATCTCATGCAGACATAGCAATTGAATTTACGGGTTTGCGAAGTGGCGAAAAATTACATGAGGAACTGTTCAGTTCTTCGGAAGTGCCCCGAGAAACAAGTCACAGCCTAATTTCTCGAGTGCAAGTGCCGCATGTTTCGATTGCAAGTATCCGAAATAGCGAGTTGAAAACCTGTACTGACTTCGCTCTATTTGAATTGGAAAACAGACGAGCAACGACATGAGTTTCGACATATTTCTTTCTCCCCCGAATGTAGGGGTGCTTGAGACCAAGTATGTAATCTCTGCGCTTGAGTCTGGTTGGGTCGCACCTCTAGGCCCCGATGTGGAGGCATTCGAACAAGAGGTTGCGAACTTTGTCGGTGTGAAACATGCTGTCGCACTTTCAAGTGGAACTGCCGGTCTACATTTGTGCTTATTGGCATCAGGTGTTGGCGCAGGTGATGAAGTAATCGTTCCGACGATGACATTTGCAGCCACCGCCTTTGCCGTGACCTATGTTGGTGCAAAACCGATTTTTATGGATTCTGAATCACAGAGTTGGAATGTAGATCCGAATGTTTTGGATGATTTCTTGCAAAAGCGTGCCGATTCTGGAGACATCCCAAAAGCCATAATTGTCGTAGATGTTTTTGGACAAGTTGCACACTATGAGGAAATCACGACGATCTGTCAGAAGTATGGTGTGATCCTGATTGAAGATGCAGCCGAAGCACTTGGCTCCAGCAATAGTAGCCAAATGGCTGGGTCGTTCGGACAAGCCGGAGTCTTTTCATTTAATGGAAATAAAATCATCACCACAAGTGGCGGTGGCATGGTCGTCTCAAATGATCAAGGTTTCACAGATCGGATAAGGCACCTTGCAACTCAGGCGCGCGAGCCTGTGCATTGGTATGAGCACAATGAAGTTGGTTTCAACTACCGCCTAAGCAATATTCTGGCAGCAATTGGGCGCGCTCAACTTTCTAGGCTTCCGCAAATAATCGCATCTCGGAAAGCAGCATTAGAGCATTACACAAACTACTTTTCTAGTAATGATGCAGTGGCAATTCAACAAGATGCGCCTTGGAGTGTTGGAAATAACTGGATTACGGTCGCATTGTTTGAAACTGCCAAACACAGCGAGGAAATGCGTTTGATGTTGGCACAAAATCGAATTGAGTCGCGATCTGTGTGGAAGCCCATGCATCTTCAACCAGTTTTTTCCTCGGCACAATTCATCGGGGGAAACGTGGCTGTTGATTTCTTTGAACGGGGTCTGTGTTTGCCAGCCTCGGATATCGAAACCTCCCAAGCCGTGACAAACGCTATCGATAGTTCGCAATAGGAAATTTAGAAATTGGAAAGTTTAGGTAAATCAAATGACTGAGCCACTCGTCTCATTTTTATTACCCATTGCTCCCAGCTCTCCGTGGTTAGCGGAAACTCTTGAAAGTATTAAAGTACAGTCCTACAAGAACTGGGAATTGATTGCAGTTCTTGATGGTATTTCCTCTCAAAACCTTGATGTGATTTCTAAAGCCGCAATAGAAAATCCTGTACAAATAGTTACTCACGATGTTTCGCTTGGAATTGCGCAAACTTTAAATGATGGACTTTCAATTGCAAATGGTGAATTGATTGCCCGAATTGACGCGGATGACATAAACCTGCCAACTCGGATTGAGCAACAAGTAAAGCGGTTTGTAGAAAATCCAAATCTTGTTCTTCTTGGTGGCTCCGCACTGGTCATAAACGAACACGGAATAGAACAAGAACGGCCAAAAGTTGTTCCAACAGGATGCCGCACCATAACTTCGCGTCTACTACTGCGCAATTCCTTAATTCATCCGACGGTCATGTTTCGAAAGGATGTTGTCGATCTCGCTGGTGGATACAATCCAAAGTGCATTAGAACAGAGGACTACGACCTCTGGTTGAGGATTTCTACCATGGGTCAAGTGGATAATTTAGCTAATCCAATAATTAAATATCGCGTGCACTCAAACCAACATACGAGCGGGAGCGCAATAATCTCGTACTCAGAAGCAAAACAAATTTGGCTCTCTAGAAGAGCGCTCGGCCGGAAAATAGAAACTAACTTTTCCAAAGTTTTGATGTATCAAATTGCCTGGCTCGGAAATCGATACTTAAAGAAATAGTCGTTTTCGCCTTAAATAGTTCAACGAAGATTTAGCTTTCGTAAAACATCGCCGACCTGTGCTTTACGCTTTTTGTGCCATGGGATCCAACTTGCCATGAAGTGATTGATGACAACACTATCTTTACTTTCGTGACACAGAACGGTACTTGGATAAACAGTTAGTCCATTCGCAAGAGTTTGTTTGATGTCTCGCATCTCAAGTCCCATATCATCAATCATGAATGACTTTAATCTCTGGCCCATGGGTGTTACATCTTGTTTCCCAGTTTCGAGAATGAATTGAGATCGGGCAAAAATATCACGCGCACCCACTGCAAAAGGATGGCCCGGGACAGATCCCAACGCCGAGGTAACTGGGATTAACGTTCCTTTGAAGGTTTCAAAACCTGTGAAGGCCTGATTGTCTAACATTTCGTCAAATGGTTTTACTGCTTGCATGTCCAAATCGAGGTAAATGCCACCATGTCTTGCTAGCAAGTCAAAGCGAAAGTAATCAGATACGAAGGCCCAACGTTTACGCTCGGCTGCCTGCCTTGTGAAATCAACCACATCTAGATCGCAGTTTTGACTGTTCCATTCCACAATTTCGTAATCATGAAAAACTCGACGCCACGATTCCAGACATTCTTGGACTAGTTGAGGTTTTTTCTCGCCACTAAACCAGGTGTAGTGAATCACCTTAGGAATCATCAATACCCCTGAATGCAAAAGTTAAATGTTAGGACTGTGTAACTCGTCAATCCTAAAAGTACCAAATTATTTGACCATGTCGAAACACTGCGCAAGCGACAGCTAAAGGGACTCATATATTTCGAAATAACCTTTCCAAATATCCTCTGGCTTAAAGTGTTGCACTGCGCGAACACGTGCCGCTTGACCCATGAGAATTCTGCGCTGTGGATCACTTATTAAAGTGCGGATTGCTTCACGAGTTTGGGCTACATTATTGACGTCTACGAGTAAACCGGTGACACCATCGACAACCGAATCAACTGAGCCAGTTGCCCTTGTGGTGACAGTTGGAACTTCACAAGCCCCAGCTTCGATGACAACATTGGGAAATCCTTCCCTGAAAGTTGGTAGAACCAAAATATCGAAAAGCGGATACCAGTTCTCGAGGTTATCCTTTACGCCCATAAATCTAATTGAGTCGGGAATTATGAGATCTTCCTCATTTGAGCCAAACACTATTGGAACCACTTTTTGATCTGTCGCACAGATTTGGGTTAGCGCCTCGCAAAAAACACTAAAACCCTTATCTTCGACTAATCTTCCAACGAATCCCACTACTATCTCATCAGGCAAGATGCCAATATTGGCTCGCGCAGATTCCCTCTGAGCCGGGGTCAGTGGAAGAAAACGATTCGAATCAACCCCGTTGCTACTTCCCGAACCCACAAATCTTATTTTCTCCTTGGGACTCAACCCAAGCTTTTCGAATTCCATTCCAACACTCGCACTCACTGCAATTACGACATCGCAATTTGCGGCAGCCCTTTTTTCCATGAAGGCAAGTAGACGTCTTTTTAGTCCGGTTTCTGTTGCAAGCCTCAACCCACGCAAAAGATATACTCTCTTTGGCACCCTGAGTATCCGTGCAACCAAGAGACATAGAAACGCTGCTTTAGGAGTGCTCGCAACTATCACGTCTGGGCGAACCGAAGATATAACTCTTGCCAAATTGAATGCGCTTAAGGCATCACGAAATGGAGATATTTCTCGAGTCATGTTCACTTCATGGTGTTTTTGGTTGAAGGACTCACCATCTTGAGGATCAATCTGACCAGTGGATGCCGTATGAACCTCAAAACCTTTGTTCTGCATCCAACTAATCTGTCCGCGCATCAAAACTCTTAAAGTGGGGGCGATGGTAACAACATAGAGGATTTTTCTACTCATTTTGTTGACTCAATTGAGCAATTATCATCAGTCAGTGATCCTATGTTTAACTTAGCGGATAGATAAAGTTTGTACAGATGTGGGCGACAACTACTAAAACTCTATCGAAGATAAATTGGGAATCGAGGTGCAACGAGTATCCGCGCTAAATATCGGTATCGCAGTGGTACCTTGACTAACACTGTAAAAGGTTCGAATGGCATTTTGCTATCGATGTTAATTTTCTCAACATGTTTGGCCTCGTATAGGCGAACGAGTTTCGGTACTGCACCGGCAGATATCCCCATCTTAATTGCGTTATTTCTTGGCTTCTTTGGAAATAACAAACATCCGCACCATCAAATTTGGGCCAAAACATTGCGTCCAATTATGTTGGCAATTTCTTTTTACGCGATCGTTTGTGTTTTACCGGCACTGTCGGGCGGAAATCTCTATTTACTCCAAGCTGTTAAAGATCTATTCTCTTTCCTAATTTTTCCTGCAACTTATCTTGCCCTTGCCAAAATCACAGATCGAAAAATTGCTGATCGGGCAATCGCAATTGGTTTGGGGCTAGCTATATTCTTGGTCGCAATCACGGCACTACCGAGTGGTGGTATCAGAGCCGATGGTATTTTTGGCAGTCCAAATCTTGGCGGCAACTGGGCCGCGCTCGTCATAGTTTTCATGACTATGACCAAGCGACCGTTAAACAAGGTCATCAGATACACAGCCATTATTTTGATGCTCATAGCAAGTTTGCAGATGGCCAGCCTCGGTGGGATTTTATGCATGGTGGGCGCACTTGCATTTTGGCTTCCGCGCAAATCATCGACTACAAAATTAGGTAAATATACAATTCCTATTCTTCTACTTCTTGGCTCATCGTTTTTCTTACAGGCATTCGATGCATTTACTGGTTTGGACCGATACTCGCGGAGCTCCGGCGGGCGTCAGGAAATTTGGGGAAATGCTATTTCCAGTTGGTTTGAAAAGCCGCTTGGAGTAGGAATTGGCAATTTCTCTTCCGGTGCAATCGGGTCTGAAGCGCACAATGACTACATTTCCTCACTCGTTGAACTTGGAATACTGGGTCCAATTGCAATTGTGCTTATTTGTGTAGCAATGGGCAGATACGGGGGAGTCATGACAAGAACTATCGTGCTCTTTTATGCGCTTAGTGCTGTCAGTCATAACTCCATTAACTTCAGGCACATCTGGGTCCTCATGGCAATTTGTCTGGCATACGAAACATTGCCAATCTTTGCATCGAATGAGTCTGTCGAGCCGCCTACACAAAGTACGCGAATAAAGAACCTGAATAAGTACAGGTATTCATCTGGCTTGCACATCGGTATGCCTGGGAGCAAAGTTGTGCGCACTGGCGTTAATACTCCAATACGCTTGAACACATGAAAGTTTTAATCACCGGCGGCGCTGGTTTTATTGGTTCTAATCTTGCCCAGCATTTTATTTCTCTCGGAGATGAAGTCACGATCCTAGATGACCTAAGCACTGGTTTTATCGAGAATCTGACTGGACTCGATGTTGAATTTGTTCAAGGATCAATCCTCGATTCAGAACTACTCCAGAAGATTGCATCTGACAAGGACAGCATCGTTCATCTTGCTGCCATACCATCGGTACCTCGATCGGTTGCTGAACCATTTCCTAGTCACCATGCGAATGCCACTGGCACCTTAAATGTGCTCGAGGCTGCTAGGCATAGCAACACACATGTGATTGTCGCATCGTCGTCTTCTGTCTATGGCGCCAATCCCACTTTGCCTAAAACCGAGGACTTGCGTCCGATGCCCATTAGTCCTTATGCAGTCAGCAAACTCGCTGGCGAGTCTTACACAGTTGCATGGAAAGCAACTTACGGCCTAGACACTATTGCCTTTCGATTCTTCAACGTTTTTGGACCATTGCAAAGAGCGGGCCACGCCTATGCCGCCGTGATCCCTTGCTTCTTGGACAAAATGAGTCGCAAACTGCCTGTTGACATCTACGGTGATGGTGAACAAACTCGGGACTTCACTTACGTAGGAGATGTTGTACAGGTTCTCGCGCGTGCCTCGAAGGAAAGAAAGTCGAGTACCTCGCCGGTCAATCTAGCCTTTGGCACAAGGCGCTCATTAAACGAGCTAATTCCTTTAATGCAACATGTCACAGGGGAAACAATCGAGATAAACTACCTCGATCCTCGAATTGGTGACGTTCGCGATTCGCAAGCATCCTCGAAGCTTCTCAATGAGCTGTTCGATAACCTAACACCTACTGAATTTGAAACTGCTCTCAAAATAACATCTGACTGGTTCATGACCCTGTAACGCATTCAAATACTGCAATTTTGAAAGGAGCACTGATGTCTGATTACCAACTTGCGCCAAACGTCTTAATCACTAGTGTCGGACGACGTGTTTCCCTAGTGAAACTTTTCCAAGAGGCGACGAAAAATGCGAGTGGTGGCACAGTTTTCACAACTGATTCATTGCCCGCTATGTCGGCAGCATGTCACGTTAGTGAGAAGTCGTTCTCGGTGCCACGCGTAAATGATCCTCAATATTTAGATGTTCTCCTGCAAATATGTAAGGACCATGAAATCTCTTTGATTATTCCAACCATTGACACTGAGCTTGAACTCCTAGCAAGTGTGCGAAATCAATGGAAGATCGAACATCAGATAGAGATAACAATTTCTGACACTGAGTTGGTAAGCATCTGCCGAAATAAACGCGAAACGAGCGAACTTTTTGGCTCTATGGGTATCAATTCACCCACTGAGCTGGCGTCAGATTCCAATGTCTTTCCGCGGTTCATAAAGCCAATAGCTGGTAGTAGAAGTATCGATATTCACAGAGTTGATTCTTCAGACATGATGCAAGATAAATACCTTAATCGCGCAAAGTACATTCAGCAGGAATTAGTCGATTTGCAGAAATATCGAGAGTTCACGGTCGATGCCTTCTACACATCTGATGGCAATCTTATTTGCTTGGTTCCAAGGGAACGGCTTGAAGTCAGAGACGGTGAAGTTTCTAAGGGGCGAACGCATAAAGGTCAACTCGTAAATATCCTGAGACAGAAACTGACTAATCTTCCTGGGGCACGAGGAGTACTGACCTTCCAATTCTTTGTGCAATTTGATTCGGAACAGAGTCCGATTGAAATCTTGGGAATAGAGATAAATCCTCGTTTTGGTGGTGGTTACCCATTGACGGATTCCGCTGGTGCAAGATATGTGGATTGGTTGGTAGAGGGGCACTTCAAGAATGAGAAATCAGAATATTTTGATGGTTGGCGTGATGACTTAATCATGCTTCGATTCGATGCTGAGATATTTATCTAATGCCCCAGATAAGCCAAGGTAGTATCGTCGTTTTAGATCTAGATGACACTCTTTATTCTGAGAGAAGTTTTCAAAGATCCGGATTTAATGCCTTACTTTCTGAGTTGAACCTAACTGGGCTGGCAGATGCTGAATCACTAATGCGAGTAAGTATGCATGGCGAAGATATATTTCAGTATTTAGGACTGAGTGATAACGGTAAAGATAGAGCCCTAGAGATCTACCGAAGTCACATTCCAAATATTGAACTTTACGAAGATGCTGCAGATTTCATTGCGCTTGCCAGAAATAAATACTGCTCAATAGTCATTGCTACAGAGGGAAGATCAATTACTCAACGTAACAAGGTGACTGCATTAGGACTAGATGGCTTAGTCGATTTGCTCTTAATAAGTGAGGAAATCGGATGCACCAAAGTGGTTGATTCTTTCTACGAATCCCTTGAAGTTAGTGCTGGCATTGATGTTGTGATGATTGGTGATAATCCGATTAAGGACTTCCTGATTCCAAATAGCTTAGGTTGGCAGACTGTGATGTTGGCAGAACGCGGCAACAATGTTCATGACCAACACATCGAAATTGAACCAAGTCATCGTGCAATTTTCACGATAAAAACATTCAGCGAACTAGAATTTAACTAGTCCAGTAAATACTCGTGCTTACTCACCGAACTTGGGCATAGATCCTCCATCGATAGGATCGATGCCCTCTCGTTTGAAAACTGCCACCAATGTTTTGAAAAGAATCTGCAAATCTAAAAAGAGAGTATGTTCATCAACATACTTCACATCTAAGTCAAACTTGGTTTCCCAATCCAACTCATTTCTTCCTTGAGTTTGCGCAAGACCAGTAATACCGGGACGCAGTTCATGACGGCGCATTTGATGTTTACTGTAGTGCTGTAAGTATTCAGGGAGTAGAGGTCGAGGGCCAACAATACTCATATCTCCTTTGAGAACATTCCATAATTCTGGAAGCTCATCCAGACTCGTTGCCCTTAGAAGATCGCCAAACTTGGTGCGCCGCATCGAGTCCTCTAGGAGATCTCCCTTTGAATCTCTTTGACTTGTCATTGATCGAAATTTGTAGATGCGAAATAGTTCTGCATCACGACCGGGTCGTACTTGAGAAAATAAAATTGGTCTTCCATGAATTTTGAGATTAATGACAGCGATAAGAAGTAAGACGGGTGCGAGAAATACTAGACCTGTAAAACTAACAAGGACATCAAATGTGCGCTTGATCATTAGTGATGTTTTGCGCTTCATTTGCCCCACTTCCCGTAGACCTTAACCGTGGTTCCGATTCCTAGTTTCGCTTTCCAAATCTTCTTTATTGCGCTGTGTAACATGCGAACGCAGCCATGACTGGCTGGCACAAAGCCAACTAGTGAATCTGTGGCTGAACCGTGAAGAGCTTGTCCACCATCGAAGTACTTGGGGCGATACATCATTGCGCCTTCATAGATATCAGACTCTTGCCATTCATCCCTTTGAGCATAGATGCGGTGCGTACCGATTCGAGTTTCAAATTCAGACATTCCAGTAGTCGCGCGAAAGACCTCACGAATAGTGTGCTTGGTCGTTCCCGGTTCTTGTTGAACCCAAATAACCACTTGGCAGGCAATACTTACATTCAATCCGACAACTAATCGGCTAGGAACTTTTTGGGGAGTGCCCCGATCGAGTAGGAATCTCTCTCGCAAACTGGGTTTGGCCCAATTAGGATTTCGTCCAACTAAGTCGCGCCACACGCAAAGTGCCTGAGAAGTATTTATCGTGAAAACACCATCGACTGCACCTGTTGGTAACCCGTATGCATTGAGTACCGCCTCTACTCGCACATTAGATACCCATTTTTTTGTTTTCACTTCACTTGCTTGCGCAGAATGTGGAATAACACCAAGTATCGAAACAGCGACAAGCGACGAGGCAATAATTCTCGCCATTTGTTTCAGACACATGTATTCAATTATCTAAGTAAAGTCACCAAACAGTGGACAATGACCGTGCCTAGTCAGCCAAGCCAAGAACCGTAAACCTGAACTTCTGTTCCGATGCCAACCCCAGCTGCCCACAACTTGTTTACGGCACTGTGCAAAATTCGAACACAGCCATGAGATGCAGGATATGTCTTCACAAGTGAGTCACTTGCAGAACCATGAATTGCCCGTCCCCCGTTAAAATACTTTGGCCTATACATCATTGCGCCAGCATAAATATTTGACTCCTGCCATGCATTCACCTGCGAAAAGATCCTAAAAATCCCATTTGGTGTTGTGTAGCCAGGCTTACCTGAAGATGCAGCGAATACTCCTTTCAGCATTAACGAGCCGGTGGATGAATCACGACCGACCCAAGCAATCGATTGGCAAGTTATGTTGAGATTTAGGCCAGCATCCAAATTTGCGGGAACTCGCAAAGGTTTAACTGCCTTCACCCAATTGCGTTCAGCAATGCTCAATAGGTGTCTTGTGGGTCTTTGCCCGGTCAGTTCGCGCCATTGGCAAAATGCTCTACGCGTTGACTCGTTGAATATCCCATCGACTTTGCCAACGGAGAGTCCCAGATATCTGAGCGTGTTCTCAATTTGAAAATTCGAAAGACTCGGAGTCGCCGCAGCACTACCTGATTGTTGCCAACTTCCCACACTGAGCAGCACCACCGAGAGCAATCTACCTAGTTTGCGAGCGTTCATATTTTCATTGTCTAGTGTTTTCTCGCCGAAATCCGTGGTTTGAAAATTTTCATGAGCACCCTAAAACTAGCCTCTAAAACTGCGAAATTGATTCTTGGAATCTCCTTTTCATAACAAGTTTGACAATTTCCTATGTTTAGATGGCTCTGGCGCCGAGACGCAAACATGTATTTGAATGTAGGCGTAGCCTTAATGTATAAGTTCAAATTTGTTCAATCTTTGAACTTCTGGGGGGATTTGAGTTATGTCGCGGAAACGAACAACTTTCATTGCCCTGATTACAGTTTTAATCTCTCTTTTGTCGTCTCCAGCAAAGGCAGCTAATCCGGCCGCAAAGATTCCCAGTGCACCAATTATTAGCAACATCAGCACGGCTATCAGCCGGACAGCGGTTGTTTCTTACACACTTGGCAACTCAAACGGCGCATCGATAATCCGTGTCGAATATTCAATTAACAACGGCTTAACTTGGATACAGAGTTTCTCAAGCCCACTGACAATCTCAAACCTAACTAACGGAGCGAGTTACACAATCCAATTGCGTGCTGTTAATTCGGTTGGAATAGGGGCAAAAACATCAAAGTCTATTCGACCAGTGGCGACGGCTAACTCAATCTCATTTATCCAGCCAGCAGACATGACCTACGGCGATGCAGATCAAACGCTTAATGCAAATTCAAGCGGAGGCGAAACAGTCATAAGTAGTCTGACGACTAAGACATGCACAGTGGATTCAAACATACTTCACGCTCTCACTCCTGGTAAATGTAATTTGCGAGCGACGAATCCGGGGAATTCTTCATTCGCAAAAGCGGCCTACGTAACGAAATCAATAACGATATTTAAACGAAGTCAGACGTTAATTTTCCTAGAACCAAGCGACATGGCGCTTGGTCAAGCAGATCAAGCATTAGTTGCCTCTACAAGTGCAGGAGCGGTTACATTTACAAGCAAGACTCGAACAGTTTGCAGCGTTATTGCCAACGCAATTCATGTGTTGCGTATTGGGACTTGCACAGTTACTGGTACCCATGCCGGCACTGTTCGCTATTTGCCGGCTACTAGTGTGGTGCATTCGATTCTGATTAGAGTCTCGCAGCCAACACCGACACCTACGCCAACACCAACACCAACACCAATTGCCTGCCCGGCAAATCAGCAACAGGCATGTGCACCAATCGAAGCACTATCGATCAAAAGTGGTGATGTTGATCTTGTAATGGCTGGTGGAAGAATCTCTCCTGTCCCAGGCCAGGACATGACATTCACCTACTCCGCAGGTGCAATCAATGCTGGTTTGCAACTTCAACTAACCTGGTTTGATCTTTCTGCTGGACTGACTACCTCGGTGCAGAACAATCCCTTGGGTTCACCATGGTCAAGCAACGCTTGTTACCCGGATGGCTCAAACTCACAATGCCAGATACGCCTTGATGCGAATGGATCATTCACCATGACTATTCGCTTTACCGGCAATACTCAGGGTGCCTCTTTCAAGTACCACGTAGTCGCTGCTGGTTACAGTTCTTCAGTCATTACGGCCTCTTTTGGAGGACCAGCACCCAGCAGTACGCCTACGCCATCTCCCTCGTCCTCAACATCTAACCCAGTGTGGAATGAAATGACCACATTCAAGATTGAGAACTTAACAGGAGGTAGGTGGAGTGACTCTGAGGTTTATTGGGCAATCGTGGGCAAAGACTGGGCGACTGGGAAATTCATCTGGGTGGATAAAAATGGAGCTTTCATCCCAATGTCTGTTGCAGACAACGGTGCTCTCACAAAGAACAACGCTCTTTATTCAAATTACTTCCACACCATAGCCGAGAGTGGGTCTGTGACTATCCCACCGATAAATTCAGCGCGCATACTTTTTTCGGTTGGTAGCCCGATGTACATCCAACCCAACGTTGATGTGAATGGGCAGATTGGCTACGCAGGAGCAAACATTGAGAATCCTTCGGATCCAAATCAAGATGTGACTTTTGATTTTGGAGAAATGGCCATTTTGCCAAGGAGCAGCGGGAATCCTGGTATCTGGGTTAATACCACTCGGGTCGATCAATTTGGTTTCCCATTGAGGCTGCGCGTGCAGGGGGCCAATGGCTATGACCAAACTGTTGGTGAGAGTCTTTCGGAAAGTCGTGCATCATTGTTTTCTCAATTCAT
>CAIVPQ010000005.1 GCA_903907835.1 uncultured Actinomycetes bacterium | reverse complement strand
TAATCCGTGGGTCGTGGGTTCGAGCCCCACCCGCCCCACTGTTAAACGGTTTCTTGGCCGTTAAATCGGTTACTGCACTAACTACTGTACTTAGCTTGCACTCACAGCTTCACTCAACTTGCACTTTCAGTTGGTCAATGTAACAAGCGACTCTTTTTGTGGCTCTTCTTCTGCTTGACCTTATGACCACCTGACGTGCAACGACTCTTGCTAGACCCGGCAGTACAGCTTCCAGGCTTTACTGTTTTTTGGGGAGTTCGTTTGATGACTCCCTGAGTCTTGACCGCTAACGACAATGCCGTTTGGCGCACACTACGAACATTTGCGGGCATGACCGATATGCGGTTACGAATAGGGATGCCACTAAAAGTTGAGCCCCAACCAGTGGACCCAACAGAAATATCTACCGCAATGAGATCAGGATTCTGATAGAAAATGTTTTCAGCCTCCGCTGGAGCATTCCCGGCAAAAGTGACTGATACAAGCGAGTTAAGGAAAAATGCATACTGACCTACGCTTGTTACGGAGGCTCCAACCCAAGCAGAAATCAGTCCATTATTTAAAAAGGATCCTGCTCCAATGGTGACAACAGAGTTAGGGATTCTGACAGACGTTAGCGAGTTGTTGGAGAATGCATAGCCACCGATGTCGGTCACGGAATCTGGAATGATCACAGATGTTAGTGACTTTCCATAGAATGCAGCAAAGCCAATTGCGCTAACTGGATGTCCGTCGAGGACTGCTGGAATCTCCAACTCAGCCGGCACCTTGCCGCTGTATCCAGTGACAGTCACGTTTTTACTCGCATCCGTGGTGAACAAGAAAGGTGTTTCTCCATCAATCGTTGGTGTGAACGGTGCTTCACCTACGCGGACATAGAGATGTGAATATTGTGCGTACCAACCAGTCGAACCAAAAGCAACATTCACTGAAGTCAGGGACTCATTACCGTGGAATACGCCGATGCTCTCTCTTGCTGGCGCGTTACCGCTAAAGGTGACTGACCTCAATAAATTGTCGGAGAATGCGTAATTGCCGAGGTTCACTACAGACTTTGAAATCGTGAGCGATACAAGATTATTGTGCGCAAATGCGCTCTCACCGATTCTGGCAAGGCCCGAGCCGAGAGTGAGAGAACCGAGACTGTTATATTCGAAAGCGGATTTGCCAACGCTTGTAACCGTTGATGGCACATCTAATGAGCTCAGATGGTTTGCCCAAAATGCCCTGTCTTCAATCCTTGTGACTGAATCGGGAATGGTCACAGAGTCGAGTGCAGCGCTGGAAAACGCATCAGGTCCGATAACTGTTACAGGTTTGCCTTCGATTTGAGAAGGAATAACCAAGTTGACTGGAATGGCGCCAGTAAAACCGGTAATCGCGACAGTTCCATCGCTATTCGTGTCGAACACATAGGTCACATCTGCAGGAGCATTTGGTGACTCAGAAGGGACAACAGTTGGTGTAGCAGATGCAGATGAGGCTGGAGCAGGTCCAAATCGAACTGACACACCAGAGAATTCTGAATTCCAACTTGTTGAACCGGAGGTCACGTAGAGCGCTTCAAGGGATGGATTTGCACCAAACACTTCGCCGCCATCGGAAGGTGCTTCACCGGAAAAACTCACTGCAGTCAATGAATTGTTGAAGAATGCTCGATTCCCCAAGTTAGTAACTGATGACGGAATGCTAAGTCGCTCCAACGAGTTATGGTAAAAAGTGCCATCTCCGATGAATACAAGAGATGAACCAAGATCAACTGATTTAAGCGGGCAAAATGCAAATGCCCTATCTCCCAAATATGTGACTGAGTTAGGCAATGTCAATGACTTCAAGTAGTCGTTGCCGTAGAAGGCCCCACTTCCAATTGTCTGTACGGAATTAGGAATTGTTACCGAGGACAAATTCTGATTGACAAAAGCACTGTTTGCAATGATTCGAACCGGCTTGCCATCAACGGAAGAGGGAATAGTCAGCGCACTTGGGCATGTGCCTATGCAGCCAGTGATGGTGGCATCACCATTCATTTCAGTTTTATAACTGAATGCGCTTTCCGCACTAGCTGGAGCAGCTAAACCCACGATGGGTACCAGAGCAACAAGGACACCAGCCACAATCGTACGTAATTTTGCGACGGAGTTGTATGAACGATGCGCAGCAGCAACTTTCATCAAGAACTCCTCACTTGCCGGGACTGTGCCAATCTTAGCTCAGCCAGGGGGGTAATGGCAGAGTCAAAAGAAGGTGCAGGAATGTTGAAGCACGCGCTTGAACATCAGTTTGAGACTTTGACCAGTCTGGAATGGGGCCTCACTCGAATTGCAGTTCTAGAAGTGGCCATGCTTACTGCACTAATTACTGCACTAGATAGTTTAAAACGAGTTAGGTCGAAATACAGTTTCCACAATATTGAATTGCTGAAATACACATGAATACATGGGAAATTCTACTTAGCCTAAATTGCATTGCGACCTCTTGTTCGATTCCGTGGGTCGTGGGTTCGAGCCCCACCCGCCCCACTAAGAAATAAGGAAGAGTCGGTCTGTAAGCCGGAATTGGTTATCTGCAGATCAAAATAAGTGTCGCCGTTACTGTAACAAACACTGAAAATACTTTCTGAAGTTTTCGTGGATCCAGTTTTCCAGCTATTGGCGCAGCCAAGAATGAAGCGATGATCGCTGCCAAGGTAAATGCCGCGATTGGAGTAACCGGGACTTCAGTCCAATATTCATAACGCATCAAGAAGGCGATTGCTGACGTGCTTGCAATTGCAACCAAGGAAATCCCCGCTGCAGTTTTCGTTGGGACTTTAAGAATTAACACAAGCGCTGGCACTATTAAAAAGCCACCGCCAACACCGAGTAATCCAGTTAGAACTCCAATTGCACTGGCAACAACAAAAACCAATGGCCATTGCGACTTAATTGGAGCATTGGTTTCCGCTACAGGACCACGCCACATCGCAATAGCTGCACCAAACATCAAGGTGGCAAACAAAATCATTTGGACAGATTCCGGAACAACCTTCACAAGTTGAGTACCAACAAAAGTTCCCAGTATTCCAAGTGCGGAAAAAGTTAGGCCAAGACGAACGTCAACAGTTTTAGTTTTTAACCGTGGAATAAATCCAGCCACTGCTGCTGAACCAACGATGACTAAAGAAGAGGTTGTTGCGGCAACCGTTGACAGACCCATAACGGCTATCAATCCAGGAACCGCAAGAATTGCGCCACCAGCACCAATCGTGCCGAGTACTAGTCCAATGAAAATGCCAAGGGCTATACCCTCTAAAAGCATCATGAGTTAGGCGACTTCCGGATTTCCATTTGCACTAACCATTGCTAATCCAGCTTCATTCCAAGCTTTCATTCCACCAGTCATGTTGAAAACATTTTCTAATTGCCCGGCAACTGCGCTAGCTACCTGTCCAGAGCGACTGGCTGAACGACAAATAAAGATCAATGGCTTGTCAGTCGGCAATGAATCGATATCAAACGTGCTCATGGGGTTCCGGGAGACATTTTCAGCATGCCCAGCGTCCCACTCATGAGACTCTCTAACATCAATGCCAACAGCGCGACCGCTGGCTATCTCGGCAAATGCATCTTGAGGTTCGATTTCCTGCATGATCAATCCTTTACGCCTTTGCAGTTATGTCAGAAGGTGAAACGGGACCTGCATCTATGTGACCTGTAACGATGTTGAGGCCATCCACAGTCAAGCAAGCTTCGTAAGGCTCGTTGATTAACACTGCAGTTCGCATTGAGTTCTCGATGATTCCAAGAGCTGCGGCAGCGCGGTAAGTACCTGCGCAGTGAACCCAAATTTCGCCGTCGGTCGGCAAATCATTAACTCGACCTTCAAGTTCATGAAGTGGAATGTGAAGCGAAGTTTCGACATGTGAAGCTTCACGCTCACTTGTGCGACGAACATCAAGCACGCACACACCAGGAGTTCCAATTACGGAGGGCACATCCTTGAATCTAACGGTGCGAGTGGATTTGGATTCACCGAATTCTGCAACCTCGCCAACAAAAGATCCGGATGGTCGATCGATTCCAATACGAACTAATTCGCGCTGAGCTCCTGCAATATCAGATGCCTTATCGGATATTAGGACAAGTTGCTTTTCGTATGGGAACATCCAGCCAAAGTAGGTAGCCATAGAACCATCAATTCCAAATGACATAGTTCCTGGAACGTGTGCGGCAGCCCATGAACTTCTAGTGCGAAGATCAACGATCCAAGCACCAGCCTTCATTGCCTTCATAACTTCTTCAGTCGACATTCTTACCAATTCAGATAAGTCGATTGGACCTGGGCCGGCATGATTCGCAGGTCCCATGTGCTTGTAGTAAGCCGGGAAAACATCTAGACCAGAAAGAGTCTGAACTATGTAAGCTTCCTTCTCTAGTAGAAGCGCTGGATTAGTTCTCTTCTCATCTGCAATGGTCGATGAATCGGCGTTTGTGGCTGTGGCTGCACAGAACGAGCCAAAACCATGTGTTGGGTGAACATTCACACCGTCTTCAAGCAATTCTGCCAAGCGATTTAGGGAACCGTGTTGCAGTCCAGCAAGTTCGCGAGCATTGTCTAAGCCAAGCAAGTCAGGGCGACCAGTTGAGCCATGAAGCATCGAACCACCAGTGAATACACCATGAGCTGTTTGCGCGCCATCAAGCAGTGCATATGACATGTGAGTGAAGGTATGCCCCGGAGTATGGATCGCTTGCACTGCAAAATTGCCAATAGTTTCGATTTGCTTGTCCGCAACGGTTACGCGTTTGAATGTAACAGGATCCATTTCACTAACGATGTACTTCGCACCGTGCTCTTGTGCCAGGACAAGGCCACCCGAAACATAGTCGTTATGCATGTGGGTTTCAACAACTCCACCCAAAGTTAGACCTTCACGATCAAGAATTTCCTGAACGCGATCTATGTCGCGCTGCGGATCCACGGCTAGCGCAGTCTTCCCATCATGTGCGATGTAAGAGCGGTCGCCTAACGTTGGCGTATCCAAATTAATAACGGTTAATGACATGATTCCTCCACTTGGTAATGTCAGTGTATACCCTAGGGGGTATGCTAGAGTAAATCGACACCAAGTTAAAAGGAGATGCAAATGAAGAAAGTCGTGGCACTGGCAGTTGCAGCAATTGCATCCGTAGGGTTATTGACCAGTTGCTCAAGCAGCAACGAAGCTATAAAAAAAATTGACCCTGTTGAATTTAGTGATGTTGTGGCCCAGTCAGGCGTAATCGTTTTAGACGTTCGCACGCCTTCAGAGTTCAGTGCTGGCCATATTGCCAATGCGATCAATATCAACCTTGAAGGCTCTGACTTCGCAACTGAAGTTTCAAAGCTAGATAAGAATGCCACAGTTGCTGTGTACTGCCGTAGTGGAAACCGCTCGGGTGTAGCTACAAAGCAGATGGCTGAACTTGGTTTCACAGACATGTATGACATGCAAGGTGGAATTCTTGACTGGGAAGCCGCTGGCGGACCGGTAGTCCAATAAAGCTTTGAATCATTTCAACTAATAGAAAAGGGGAAACAAATGTGTAGTCGAGTTAATTGCCGCAAGTGCGGCAAGGTTACATACAGTGGCTGCGGACAGCACCTAGATATGGTGTTTGCTGGGGTGCCAATGAGCAATCGTTGTGAATGCGCGTCGAAGAAAAAGGAAGCATATGCATCTGGTGAGAAGAAATCATTCTTTGCTAAGTTACTAGGTCGTTAAGGAAATCACGATGGCAATAATTGAATTAACAAATGAAAATTTTGAAGCAACGGTCACTGGACCCGGCATAGTTCTAGTCGACTTTTGGGCCGAATGGTGTGGACCTTGTCGCATGTTTGGCCCAGTTTTTGAAGCGGCTTCGACTGAGCGTCAACATATCAAGTTTGGAAAAGTAGATACCGAAGCTCAACGAGAAATCGCAGCAGCTGCCAACATCACATCGATTCCAACACTGATGGCATTCCGTGACGGAATCTTGGTTTTCGGTCAGCCAGGTGCGCTTCCCGCTCCAGCATTCAATGAACTACTCGATGCCGTTGAAGCGCTAGACATGGAAGTGGTCCGTGCCGAAATTGCTAAACAGCAGACCCAGACTTCGAACAAAGGAGAGCAAGCGTGAGTGTCGCAAAGAAACCAACACATGTTGTTGAAAACGAGCTAGCACTTGATGATTTCGTTAAGCGCATTCGCCGTGCCGAGGGTCAAATGGGTGGGATCCTGCGCATGGTTGAAGATGGTCGCTCCTGTGAGGACATCGTTAATCAACTAGCAGCAGTTTCAAAAGCTATCGATAAAGCGGCATTCAGTCTGATTTCGGCAGGACTTAAAGAGTGTTTAACTGATGGCAAGAAGAATCATGAAGAAGTTTCTGCACAGCTGCAAAAACTTTTCCTAACAATGGCCTAGTCAGGCCTCGAATGTAGCGGCCAAAGATTCGTTAATACAACTTCGAGTCCTTATAGATTGATTGAGAAGTATTAAACTGTGCGCGTACAAAACACGTACAACAAGCTCAGATATCAAACGGCACAAACCGACATGAAACTACATCAAAGCCTTGCTATAACTACATAAACCGATATCAAACGATAGAGACAGACATACTCAGGCCGTCCTCATAATCCGTGGGTCGTGGGTTCGAGCCCCACCCGCCCCACCGTTAAAGGGTTTTGGAACAATTTCAATCATTCGGACAGCAACGTGGACAGCAACAACCTTTGAAGTAACGTGCCACGGTCGCTTTGAGCAACGACTAATGCATTGTGTGAGTAGCGAAAATAAACACCGATTTGGCTAAT
>CAIVPQ010000004.1 GCA_903907835.1 uncultured Actinomycetes bacterium | reverse complement strand
TCGCTGATGCAAAGGCCGCTAAAAAGGCCGCGGATATAAAGAAGCTTGAAGCGCAACTTGCGCAAACTCAGGCTCTGCTTGATGCTGCTCGCTCTGGTGCGTCAAAGCTCGGTTAAACGGCCGCTCTGAAACGCTAAACGCGATAAACGTCGAATACTCCATCGACGGCTCTAACGGCCCGAAGCACGTGGTCTAGATGTGATGGGTCACCCATCTCGAATGTGAATCTACTAATGGCTACTCGGTCTCTGGTCGTGGTGACAGAAGCATTTAGAATGTTTACATGTTGGTCGCTCAATGAACGAGTAACATCTGAAAGCAACCTTGCCCGGTCCAGTGCTTCGACCTGAATATTGACCAAAAAGACACTGCTTTTTCCTGGTGTCCAAGCAACTTGAACAATTCGGTCTTCTTGGATTCTTAACTCATCTGCATTTACACAATCAGTTCGATGGACAGATATGCCAGAACCTCGAGTTACAAAGCCCAACACCTCGTCGCCTGGCACTGGAGTGCAACATCTTGATAGTCGCACCCAAGTGTCATCAGCCCCAATAACAGTGACGCCAGGGTCGTGTTTAATCGAACTACGGCTCTTGAGTCTGGTCGGTGAGATTAGGTCAGCGGTTTCTTCAACCATTCCCTCATCACCGCCATGCGCGCTCAAAAGCCTTGTGACAACGGTTTGGGCGCCCAGGTGGCCCTCGCCTACGGCTGCATACAGCGCACTCACATCCGCGAAATGCGACTCTGCACTTAGGGTTGCCAACATGTTGTTTGTCAGAAGTCGAAGTGGAACGCCCTGCTTTTTCATGGCTCGGACTATCAAATCCTTACCGATTTCAATTGCTTCTTCCCGACGTTCTTTTGAGAACCATGCCCGAATTTTGGACTTTGCTCGAGCGCTAACAACAATGTTGAGCCAGTCTTGACTTGGGCCAGCGCTGTCCGCCTTGTTGGTGATGATTTCCACACTGTCACCATTGGCAAGTTTGCTATCTAGAGGAGCCAACTTCCCATTTATCCGTGCACCAACGCATCTTTCCCCCACTTGCGTGTGGACCGAATAAGCAAAATCAATCGGGGTGCTGCCTGCTGGTAAGGCCATAACTTCACCTTTAGGGGTGAAAACATAAACTTCAGATGCACCCAGATCTTCGCGTAGTGAATCCATAAAATCGCCGGGATCTTCGGTCTCGCGCTGCCAATCAAGCAACTGCCTAACCCAACCAAGGTCATCAGGACCGCTCTTGCCACCAACATTCGCGGTCTTGTATCTCCAATGTGAAGCTACACCGTACTCTGCCGCTCGATGCATTTCGTGAGTTCTGATTTGGAACTCAACTGGTTTACCAGAAGGTCCAATAACTGTGGTGTGCAAAGACTGATACATCGTGAATTTCGGCATAGCTATGTAGTCTTTAAATCGACCTGGAACCGGATTCCATTCGTTGTGAATTATGCCAAGAGCGGCGTAACAATCTTGGATGTTATCAACTAACACCCGCACGCCGATCAGATCATAGATTTCTTCGAAATCACGACCCCTGACAATCATCTTCTGATAGATGCTATAGAAATGTTTTGGTCTGCCGGATATTACGCTGGCGATACCCATGTCCTGCAAGTCTTGCGTGACAAGCTCAACCACCTCTTTGAGATATTCCTCACGCGCTGGTGCTCGTTGTCCAACCAATCGAACGATCTCTTCGAACATTTTTGGGTACAAAGTAGTGAAAGCTAGATCTTCAAGTTCCCACTTGATGGCGTTCATGCCAAGCCTATGGGCTAAGGGTGCATAAATTTCGAGAGTCTCACGAGCCTTCTGCTCTTGCTTCTCAATCGACATGTATTGCAGAGTTCGCATGTTATGCAATCTGTCAACGAGCTTTATCACCAGAACTCTGATGTCACGCGCCATAGCAACAACCATCTTGCGCACAGTCTCAGATGCAGATGTCTGGCCATATTTAACCTTGTCGAGCTTGGTTACCCCATCGACAAGATCGGCAATCTCATCGCCAAATTCCGCACGTAGGTTTTCAATGTCGAAATCAGTATCCTCGACAGTGTCATGGAGCAAAGCAGCAATGATTGTTGGAGTTGTCATACCTAACTCGGCAAGCAATCCAGCCACAGCGACCGGGTGAGTTATGTATGGTTCTCCTGATTTACGCTCTTGATTTCGATGGAAATAGTCTGCTGTCTGAAAAGCTCTAACAATTTCATCACGAGGACTCGCGGGATGAAAGGAATGCAGAACTTCGAGAACCTTAACAAGGTCATCTGGGATAGGACTAGCCAAGCCTTCAGGAAAGCGCGCAAGCAGAGCCACATCTAGCGCAGTAGGCGTTTGCGTCACGTCAGCTCCTTCTTTTGCCTATTCTAAACTTGTTTTCTCAACAAGATGAGTCGGCACACCCAGTATTAGGCATCTGGAAAGAGTGTGAAGATTTCCACTTCGGGATACGCACGGTTGACTGTTGCTTGACCCCCAAGAAATTCTAGATTCAATAGCACTACTAAAGACTCGGCTTTAGCGCCACATTGAGAAATAAGATCCAAAGCTGCGCATGCTGTTCCCCCAGTCGCTAACACATCGTCAATAACTAAAACCACATCATTGGGTTTGAGTGCATCGGTGTGGATCTCGATTGCATCATTGCCGTATTCAAGTGCATACTCGACCCGATGGGTTTGCCTCGGTAATTTGCCACTTTTACGAATAGGAATAAATCCCAAGCCCATTCGAGCGGCTAGCGCGGCGCCGAAGATAAAACCTCTTGCCTCGATACCAACAATATGTGTTACACCGCTCTTAGAGAAATGACTCTCAATTGCGCCTAAGACACTATTGAATGCCACGGCGTTTGCAGCGATTGGTGTTACATCCTTGAAGATAACGCCAGGTACTGGGTAATCCACAATCTGTGAGATACAAGATTGTGCAAATTCCAGATCAAAGCTCAAGTTCAGTCTCTATCGGCTTGAACGTGGTTTTTTGACACGCTGTTTACGCGGACCCGCCTGGCTCAAAGAATCAGAAACTACTGCCACGGAAACTGAGTCTGTGCCGCCAGAATTCTTCCGTTTGGCATTGACCCGCTTTTGCAAACCCTGCATTTCAGCAGTGCGCTCTTTCAGAAACGCTAGGAAGGGTGTTGCGATGAAGATTGATGAGTATGCACCTACGAGCATTCCAACGAATAGTGCCAATGCCAAGTCGTTTAGGGTACCCGCACCAAGCAATGCAACCCCGACAATCAGGATTGATAGCACTGGCAACAATGCAACAATGGATGTGTTAAGACTGCGAACCAGAGTCTGGTTCAAAGCCAAGTTGGCAGCCTCGCTGAACGTCATGCGACTGCTGCCCGCAATGCCCTTGGTATTTTCCTTAACCTTGTCAAAAACCACAACAGTGTCATAAAGGGAATAACCCAAGATGGTTAAGAAACCGATTACCGCTGCAGGGGTGACTTCAAAGCCACTCAAGGCGTAGATGCCTACGGTTATTAGAACGTCATGCGCAAGTGCGACCAAAGCCGCAACTGCCATAGACCACTCGAAATATGTAGCCAGGAATAGTGCGACCAAAACCAAGAAAACCAAGAGCGCACGTGCCGCATTCTTAGAAACTTCACTGCCCCAAGATGGACCAACAAGTTGAACTTTGATGTCTGCGTCTTTGACTGCAAAAGTTGAAGCTAAGGCAGCCCCGATCTTATTGGAGACAGTGGTTGTCACAGTTTCAGTCTGAATCCTGATTTTGTCCCCGCCAACGATTGTCACGTTTGCCGGAGTAACACCAGTTGCCTTCACCGAAGATCGAGCATCGCTAATCGACTGTGTAGTCGCATTCTTAACTGGCACGGTGAATTCTGCGCCACCCTTGAATTCGATCCCAAGATTTAGGCCCCGAAAGATTAGGGTCAAAATCGCAATAGTGAGAAAGACTGCCGACACGGTGTACCAGGTACGACTTTTGCCAACGATATTGTAGGAAGCCTCGCCACGATACAAACGATTTCCAAGTGTTGAAATTCCGGACATTAGTTGCTCACCTCTGAAACTGTTGTAACGCCGAGTCTGCTTGGAGAAACTCCAGTCATACTTGAACCGCTGTTCATCCATTTGTTTTCAGCAAGCCTGTTAACAATTGGACGAGTAAATGTGAAGGCCACGACAACGTCAATAACGGTGGTGAGACCAAGTGTGAAAGCAAATCCGCGAACACTTCCAACTGATAAGTAATAAAGGACGAATGCTGCTAGGAACGACACAAAACCAGCAGCCAAAATAGTTTTGCTGGCCCTCTCCCAGCCCTGTGCTGCCGCTCCACGCAAGCGTTTACCCTCGCGTAATTCGTCGCGGAGCCGTTCAAAGTAAACAATGAAAGAGTCTGCGGTAATACCAATGGCCACGACGGCTCCAGCAATACCGGCAAGCGTCATCGTAAATCCAATTGTGTTACCCAGAATAATGAAAATTACATAAGACATCAGCGCGGCTACAACAAGACTGGCAACAGCTACAAGTCCAAGCGCTCGGTAATAGGCAATTAAGTACAAGATAACCAGAAGTAAGCCAAACGCGCCTGCAAGTAAACCAGCCTGAAGTTGATCGTTTCCAAGTGTTGGCGAAATCTGCTGCACCTCATCAACATTCAAAGCAACAGGCAAGGCTCCATATTTCAAAACCTGGGCCAATCCTTTTGCCTCTTCTGGCGTGAACGAACCACTGATAACAGCGCTACCACCGAGAATCGCTTCATTGACGGAAGGTGCACTCATTACAACGCCATCCAAAACAATGCCGAATCGATTAGCTGGTGCCTTTTGGGTGTAAAGACTCTTAGTAACATCTGCGAATTTTTTAGCACCAGCAGTGGTCATAGTTAGATCCACTTGCCATCCACCTGCGCCACCTGATGGCAAACTGGCTTTAGCGCTCTGAATGTCACCACCGCTGAGGGCTGCTGGGGCAAGAACAAACTTCTCAGTTTTATCCTTTTGGCAAGTGATTAGGTATTGTTCTGGGTCATCAATCTTGCCACCCTCGAGAATTTTTGATCCATCACAGTCGAGAGCCGCAAAGGTGTCAGCGAACTTTTGCGAAACTTCCTTTGTCTGGATCGGTGGCTCAAAATATGATGCTGGCAACGAAGGCGCAGGAGTGGCCTTCTCGCTTGAAGGCTTTGGCGATACTTTAACTCCCTTTTTGCCGCTGACACTTGGCGTTGGTGTAGGGATGGGTGAGCCCGAGTCGCTTGCGACAACAGGCCTAAAGTTCAATACCGCAGTTGTTTTTAGTTGGTCTACAACGGTGCGATCAGTTTCACCAGGGATTGTGACGATAATTTTGGTGTTTGCCCCAGATCCCTGCGTAGTGACTTCAGATTCAGCAACACCAAAACCATCTACACGAGCGCGAATAATGGACAGTGTCTGACCTAGTTGTTCACTCGTGACAGCCTTGTCGCCTGCAGCAGTTGCGGACAAAATCACTTGGGTTCCACCGCGAAGATCTAGACCTAACCGCGGTGCGTGATCGCGACCTGGCAGAAATGCCCAAACGATCAATCCAACAATTGAAATCGCTAAGTAGATTAAAGATCTCTTAGGCTGATAATGCTTTGCCACGAATCAAACCCTCTATAGTCCATAGTTCATAATCAACTCGCAAAACGCGCGTCAGCCTTAACATTAGCGGATAACAAGCCCATTGTTGAGCACACCCTGATCTAACTGGGATCTATTCGGTTTGACCATTCTGGAACGCTGCGTCCTAGTGCTCGAAATGTTGCTGGTGTTGCTGTTCTACCCCTAGGCGTTCGAGTCATAAATCCTTGTCGTACCAAAAATGGTTCACAAACAGTTTCAACAGTTTCGGGTTCTTCCCCTACTGCCATTGCCAAAGTAGATAGACCAACTGGTCCCCCGGCAAAATTGTCGAGCAAGGCCAGTAATACGGCACGGTCAAGACGATCTAACCCGATTTCATCTACTTCATAAAGTTCTAGGGCGCTACGAGTTCTTTCCAAGGTGAGAACGCCATCATGGTGAACTTGAGCATAGTCTCGCGCCCGCCGAAGGAGCCTGTTTGCGATTCGGGGAGTACCGCGCGATCTGCCGGCGAGCTCTGAACATGATTGTGAATCAGCGGCGATTCCCAATTGAACTGCGGACCGTGTGACAATGGTGTGCAGTTCAATTGGCTCGTAGTAGTCAAGATGCGCAGTGAAGCCAAATCTGTCGCGCAATGGCGCAGGCAACATGCCTGACCTCGTCGTTGCCCCCACCAGAGTAAATGGTGGCAATTCCAGCGGAATCGAAGTCGCACCAGGGCCTTTGCCAACCATGACATCAACACGAAAATCTTCCATTGCCAGGTAGAGCATTTCTTCGGCTGATCTCGACATTCGATGTATTTCGTCGATGAACAGAACCTCGCCCGGAATCAAACTCGAAAGCATGCTCGCTAAATCGCCTGCATGCTGAATGGTGGGCCCACTGCTGAGCCGCAATGGGGCGCCCAATTCACTTGCAACAATCATGGCCAAGGTAGTTTTACCTAGGCCAGGCGGCCCAGAAAGCAAGATATGGTCGGGACTGCCTTGACGCTTATTCGCTGCCTGCAGAACTAGCTGTAACTGATCCTTGACGCGTTGTTGTCCGACGAACTCGCCTAGAGTGGCCGGTCTTAGTGCGGCTTCTAGGGCTCGTTCGTCTAGTGATGCACTCGGGACTACCAATTTTTCTTCGTTCATTGATTTGCCAATATCTGCAAAGCAGCGCGAAGGATTGCGGCTACATCTGCTGGGTCATTCTGGATCTCTTTAGGAAGCAACGAAATCGCCCGTTGTGCCTCCTTCGCACTCCAACCCAGCCCGGTTAGACCCTGTTCAACTTGGTTCGCCCAGTTATTAGTGACAACCCTTAATTCACGCGCAACAGGTCCAACTTTGTCTTTGAGTTCCAGGATGAGTCTCGCAGCGCCCTTACTGCCTACACCCGGTGTCTTAGTTAACCGGACCACATCTTCGGTGAGGATTGCGGATCTAAGTTGATCACCCGGAAGAGTAGCCACAATCGTGAAGGCCAACTTTGGGCCAAATCCGGATACGGCTTGCACTATCTCAAAGAGTTCACGATCATGTGCATCTGCGAATCCAAAAAGGGTCAGCGAGTCTTCTCGTACAACCAAAGTGGTTTGAACAGTGAACACTTCCCCGACCTGAGCTGCCGCTATGGTCTCTGGTGCACAAATCGCAAACAATCCGAGGCCACCAATGTTTATCACTAAACCGTCAATGCGGGTTTCCAATACGGTACCGGTCAGGGTCGAGATCATGATGACACAACCTTAAGTTGGTTGATCGCCGCAGCAATGCGAGATTGTCCAATTCCGCGCCAAGAGTGGCATAGAGCAAGAGCCAAAGCATCAGCTGCATCTGCTGGCTTTGGCGCGGTTTGCAATTTAAGTATTTTGGTAACCATTGCCGTGACCTGTGCCTTATCGGCCCGACCGCTTCCGGTAACAGCGGCTTTCACCTCGGTCGGTGTGTACATTGCTACCTCAAGGTCATGTTTGGCTGCGACCAATAATGCAATAGCACTTGCCTGCGCGGTGCTCATCGCCGAACGGACATTGTGTT
>CAIVPQ010000003.1 GCA_903907835.1 uncultured Actinomycetes bacterium | reverse complement strand
GGTAGTTAACATGGCCAAAGTATTTATTTTCAACGGACCGAACTTGAATCGACTCGGAGTTCGCGAGCCTGAAATCTACGGCACTTTGACTTTGGAAGAGATTCAGCAAGCGTGTATTCACTTCGGCGCTAGAAACAATTTTGAGATTGATTTTCGGCAGACTAATTCTGAGAGCGAGCTGGTCGAATGGTTGCAAGAGGCTGCTGATACTGACTCACCAGTCATTCTTAATCCCGCAGCGTTCACTCATTATTCCGTTGCAGTGCGCGATGCAGCAGCGCTTGTTAAGTCAACACTGATTGAGGTACACATCAGTAACCCGCTCAAGCGTGAGGAGTTTCGCCACACGTCGCTCATTTCGGGCATTGCCAAAGGCACGGTAACGGGCTTTGGTGTGAATTCATACTTACTTGCTTTGCAGGCACTTATCTCATTGTGATTCAAACAAGAATCTCACGTCTTAGGCAGAATCTAGATTCTGATTCGTCTTTACTTGTCTCCAATCCCGTAAACATTCGTTACTTGTCCGGTTTCTCCGGCTCTAATGGTTTGCTTCTGGTTTCAATGGATTCGGTGTTTCTAATTACTGACTCCCGCTACAAGATTCAGTCCCAACAAGAGTGTTCTGAACTGGATACTGTTATCGGTCGCGACCTATATGAATCAGCTTTGAACCTGCTGAATACCAAAAACTTGGCCATTGAAGGACAGAGTCTCACCGTAGATAATTGGCAGAGATTACAAAGCAAGGTTTCAAATCTGTTTGCCTCAGGCCCAATAGTTGAAGAACTTCGTATCGTTAAGGATCCGAATGAAATCGCGTTAATCAAAACCGCTTGTGAGATTTCAACTAATGCCTTGGCCCATGTTCAAGACAAGATTGAAATCGGGATGAGTGAGCGCCAAATTGCTCGTCTGCTAGAGGCGGCGATGTTTGATTTTGGAGCTCAAGCAATAGCATTTCCAACGATTGTTGCAACAGGTGCTAACAGCGCGATCCCGCACCATCAGCCAACCGACCGTCCGCTAGCAAAAGGCGATCTTCTAAAGATCGATTTTGGTGCCCGCTTTGACGGGTATCACGCAGATTGCACCAGAACTTTTGTTGCTGGCAAGCCTGATAACTGGCAAAGGGATCTTCATGAAAAGGTTCTCGCGAGTCAACAAGCGGGAGTAAAAGCGCTGGTAGCTGGAGTTGATTTCCAGCGCGTTGTTGAATCCTCCAATGCACCACTTGAAGATGCCGAAATGTTGGATAAGTTCACCCACGGCTTAGGTCACGGAGTTGGTCTGGAGATACACGAGCAACCGTTTTTATCGAGCGCTAACGGGGGTAAGATTGCAGAGAAGACAATTGTGACCATCGAACCGGGGGTTTACCTGCCAAACGTAGGTGGTATTCGGATTGAAGACACGGTTGTCGTTACATCGCTCGCAAGTGAGGTTCTAACCAAATTCACTTACGAACTCACTTCAGTTGGTTAGCAACACAAGGAGAAGAACGTGGCAAGCACAAATGATCTAAAAAATGGTCTGGTTCTAAACATAGAAAACCAACTTTGGGCTGTAATCGATTTCCAGCACGTGAAGCCCGGTAAGGGTCCAGCATTTGTGCGAACCAAACTTAAGAATGTTCTTAGCGGCAAGGTTGTCGATAAGACGTTTAACGCGGGAGTTTCAGTAGAGACCGCAAATGTTGACAAGACCAACATGCAATATCTTTACCGCGATGGCGACGACTTCATTTTTATGGACCTATCCAATTACGATCAGCACCCAGTCTCGAGCACAGTCGTTGGCGACAACGCGCAGTGGATGCTCGAAAATCAGGAAGCAACTGTTGCAATTCATAATGGAGTTGCTATTTACATCGAGCTCCCAGCCAGCGTTGAACTTATGATTACCTACACCGAGCCTGGTCTGCAAGGCGATCGGTCAAGCGCTGGTACTAAACCAGCCACTCTCGAGACTGGTGCCGAGATTAAGGTTCCGCTTTTCCTTGAGAACAACACAAAGATTCGGGTTGACACACGAGATGGCTCTTACCTAGGTCGAGTTAACTAAGTGCGCACACGTACCAAAGCACGTCAACGCGCTGCAGAAGCGCTCTTTGAATCCGAACAGCGTCAGGTTTCCGTACTAGATGTATTCGGGCGCAATCCCGACGTAAACGAATATGCAGTATCGCTGGCAACTCATGTGGAAGAGAACCTTGGGCGCATCGACGAAGTGATTGCCACCTATGCCCAGCAGTGGGCACCTGAACGCATGCCAGCAGTAGATCGCGCAATCATTCGAGTTGCTGTTGGTGAATTCATTCTGCGGCCAGACTTGGATTCCGCAGTAATTATTTCCGAAGCGGTTGAGATTGCCTCATCTTTGAGTACAGATGAGTCTGGAAAATTTATCAATGGCCTACTTGGACAAATTGCCGAGATTCGTGAATCACTTGGTATTAACTAACGGTGCCCTGAGTGGGATTCGAACCCACACTGAACGGTGTTTGAGACCGCGCTCTCTGCCGGTTGGAGTACCAGGGCGAGAATTCTTAGACTCTAGGCTATCGCGTTGTCAGCCAATTCCAAACCGTAGGCTTAAGACATGAACGCATTACGCATTGTGGTCGCGGATGATGAAGCCATTATTCGTATGGACTTGGTGGAAACACTACGTGGTGCAGGTTACGAAGTTGTCGGTCAAGCAGCTGACGGACAAAGCGCCCTAGATCTGATCAACGAGTTTCGCCCGGATGTTGCCATCCTTGATGTGAAGATGCCGCTACTTGATGGCATTGAAGTAGCGCACGCGGTACGACAAACAACGCCCGTGGTTCTGTTAACCGCATTTGGGCAAGCTGACATTATTGCGCAAGCAAATGATGCCGGGGTAATGGGTTATGTGATTAAGCCTTTCACTGAGTCAGAGGTTGTTGCCGCACTCGAAATTGCTAAACGGCGCCATAGTGAGATTTTGGAACTTACCGAATCTCGCGATGAGTTGGCAGATTCTCTTGAGGTGCGCAAACTGATTGATCGGGCTAAAGGACTTTTGCAAAGGCAGATGAGTATGTCCGAGCAAGATGCTTTTAGATGGATACAAAAAGCCGCTATGGATCGTCGGATATCTGTACGAGGTGTTGCTGAGACTGTGATTGCTGAATTGGGTAACAAATGACAACAACCGCACCAAGCACCCGAAATGTTTTTACCATTCCGAACATTCTGAGTTTTTCCAGACTCCTTGGTGTCCCCGTTTTCTTTTGGTTAATTGTTGGTCCACACAATGATGTTTTAGCTCTCGGAATTCTGGCCTTTAGCGCCTTCACGGATTGGTTAGACGGGTATCTTGCCCGCAAATTAAATCAGTTCAGTCGCTTAGGGGAGTTACTAGATCCACTTGCTGATCGTCTCTATGTATTAGCGGCACTCATTGCTTTGTATTTGCGAGACATAGTTCCACTCTGGGTGGTCATCGTTTTATTGAGCCGAGACATCGCAATGAGTTTCTTGCTCATCTCATTGAAGTCAAAGGGTGTTTCCGGTCTCCCGGTGCATTTTGTGGGCAAGGCTGCCACGATGAATCTGCTCTATGCATTGCCGCTGCTTTTGTTGGGGACATTTGCAGGCACTATCGGTCAGATCGCGCATATTTTCGGCTGGGCTTTCTTAATTTGGGCGATAGCCATGTATTGGTACGGCGCTTTTCTATATTTTGCTCAGGTGCGCAAAGTTGATTGGACGCGGTCTGATGAGCAACTATGAAATGAACAGCGAGATTAACCCTAGGGAAGCGCCGCGTACGAGTGCATCATTAGATTCACTCCTTGCTGATGCCTTGACATCCGACTACCCAATTGATGCACCGAGAGTGCCGGCTACAAAAAGAAGTCTGGTGTTTGCCGCAGCCTGTGCCACGGTTGTGACAATGGTTCTGGGAATTGCCTTAACCCAAAACAAGGATCAGTCTCAACAAAATTCTGCAACTCGAGTTGCTTTACTTGATCGCGTGAAAGCATCAGATTCAAGGGTGGGATCCCTCGAGAAGTTGGTAGCGACAGCTCAATATGATCTACAGGCTGCCGAAAAGGCCAAACTAGCAGGTACCTCTTTAGGCCAAGCTGCCCAAAAGAAGTTAGAAAGGCTGAGATTTGCAGCGGGCTTCACTGATGTGGTCGGCAACGGTGTGCGTGTTTCAGTTCAAGATGGTGTTGATGACTTAACGCTTGAACCTGGTGCCGCACAACCTGGTCGCATCTTGGATAGAGATTTACAAATGATCGCCAATGGTCTTTGGCAAGCAGGCGCTACTGCAGTAAGCATCAACAATCGTAGACTTACCGCGAACTCTGCTATTAGAGCAGCGGGTGAAGCGATCTTGGTCGACTACCGCCCGTTGAATCCGCCATACATAGTTTTGGCGATTGGCCCCGATGCAGATGCGTTGGCTGGAAAATTCCGAGAAAATCAAGCAGGGCTCTTACTTGAACAACTTGCCAGACAGTACAGCGTAGTCTGGAGTTTAGAAACCATCGGTCAAACAAAGATTATGGCCGCGACCACAAGCCTTGGGGGTAAGTAGTGATTCCAGCCATTGGATTGTTAATCGGAGTTCTCCTGGGATTGCTATTGCATCCCACCGTGCCACTTTGGATGCAACCATATTTGCCCATCGCGGTTGTCGCGGCGCTAGATGCGGTTTTTGGTGCGTTCAGGTCAGTTTTGGATGGCATATTCAACGATCGAATCTTTGTTATCTCGTTCCTGTCTAATGTTGTGGTAGCCGCAGTGATTGTGTTTCTTGGCGATCAGCTTGGTGTCGGTGCACAAATGTCGACCGGGGTAGTCGTAGTGCTTTCCATGCGTATCTTTGCAAACGTAGCCGCTGTACGTCGACACCTTCTCAAGGCCTGACATGGGTTCACACATTGCCCAAAGACCAGCACGCACCGCTGCCGAGGCTCGTTATCGCTTGATTCGCTCGTTAAAGCCTCGCTTGACTGGCACTCAGAGTGTTATTACTGCAATTTTTGTGATTGTTGGCTTTGCCACAACTGCGGCAATCACAGGTAACGGAACAAACGGGGTGCTTGCTAACGCTCGCCAGAGTGATTTGGTTAGCGTCCTAGACGATTTAGCTCTGCGGCAAGCGCGTTTGCAATCTGAATACGATCGTCTGGAAACTGCCCGGGCAAATCTACTCGGCGGCGATGAATTCCAAGCCCTCAATGAAGCCAAGCGTCGCGCTGCGAGCCTGAGTTTGCTGGCCGGTACTCAGCCTGTGGCTGGTCCCGGTATTCGCGTAACTATTTCAGGAAATCTGACCGCAACGACATTGCTTGATGCAATTCAAGAATTGCGCGATGCTGGCGCAACTTCTATCGAAGTTGCAGATGCAGATTTGTCCGTGCGAATTGTTGCTAATTCTTGGTTTGCTGACAGTCCGGATGGGGTCACGGTAAGTGACAATGCCTTGCGTGTGCCTATCGTTATCTCGGCACTTGGCGAGTCAACTGTTCTTGAGCCGGCGCTTAAGATTCCTGGGGGATTACAAGACACTGTTGGTTCGGGCGGTGGCACTTTCAGAGTGGTAGCCAGGCCAGATATCGAAATATCGGCAGTCGTGCCACTACCAAAATCTTAGATACCGTACGCTAGCCACATGACAAATGTGCCAACTGAACTTCGTTACACCGCCGAACATGAATGGGTGAGTGTCGTAGATGACTCCACCATTAGATTCGGAATCACAGACTATGCGCAAGGCGCTCTTGGCGACATCGTCTTTGTGAGTTTGCCTGGCCTAAATGCCGTTATTAGCAAAGGGCAGACGTGTGGCGAGGTTGAATCCACCAAGAGTGTGAGTGACATTTACGCGCCTGTCTCCGGAACGGTTATTGCTCGCAATGAAGGGATTGAGACAGCACCTGAGATGCTTAACTCTGACCCTTATGTAAAGGGTTGGATTGCGGATGTTAGGGTCGCAGGTAGCGCTAATGAGGCAGTTGCGGGTTTACTCGATTCGGCAGCATACTTAGCGATAATCTCTGCGTAGTTCTTTTAAAAGTAAGTCCCATAAAACCCTGAGGATGGTGAGTCATATGCAGTGCAGTCTATGCGGTCACACAAGCGGTGAACATGACCGTTTCTGTTCCTCATGTGGGGCGACCTTGTCCTCGAATATTGAGCACACTGGAATAATTCCATTGCTCGAAGAGGATGTAACGGAGCCTGAAACTTGGCTCCCTGAATCTGTTTCAAATCTAAATGCAGGAAATGCTCAGTTGATTGTTCGTCGTGGTCCACTTGAAGGCGTGCGCTTCACCTTGCCAGCTAATAGAGAGCAGACAATTACAATCGGTCGAGCATCTGAGAACGATATCTTTTTGGATGACGTGACTGTTTCGCGAAAGCACGCCCGCTTTGATTTTGACGGCGCCAATTGGATTCTTACCGATGCAGGCAGTCTTAATGGAACCTATGTTAATAAATCCCGTGTCGAGACTGCCAACTTGCAAGACCAGGATGAAGTACAAGTTGGAAAGTTCCGGTTTATTTTTATTACCGCTAAAGATTCAGAGGTTAACTAAGTGCAGACCTCAACTTCTCAAAGTGGCGTTAATTTCGATTCTTTAATTAGCATTGGCGAAGTTCTCGTTCGGCTACGTGAAGAGTTTCCAGATATTTCCATCTCCAAGATTCGGTTCTTAGAGACCAATGGTTTAATCACGCCAGCTAGAACTCCAAGTGGCTATCGTAAGTTTTCCCTGATCAATCTTGAGCATTTGAGGTATGTGCTGCGAATGCAGCGTGACCATTTTCTTCCCCTGCGCGTCATTCGGGAACACATTGAGGCCATGGAAAGGGGATTGGAACCCCCAACCATTACCGATGTGGCTCCGGCACCACCAAAGTCATTGATGAGCCTCGATGCTTTGAACTCTGCGGCGAATGAGAAAGTAATCAAACTCACTTTCGATGAACTGGTAGCCCATGCAAATTCCTCGGCGCAATTGGTCCAGGAAATGCTTGATTATGGTCTGATTAAGGCGGATAGTCGCAATCATTTTGGTAATGGTGCCTTACGAATCGTCGCCCAGGTTACGCACCTAGCAACGTTCGGACTTGAGCCAAGACACCTGAAAATTGTGGTCACTTCTGCGACCCGAGAGATAGACATCTTTGCTCCTATCCTGAAATCAGCACGTTCTGGTAAGAATGCCGCTTCTCAGGCTCAGATTGAGGAACTGTCGCTTAATCTAGCCAATGGGATTTTGTCGCTGCACGAAAATCTAGTTCGTGACATTCTCGACCATCGACCTTGACTCTAAGACGTACACTTAAGTTGTGATTGAAGTAGAAGTAGTCGGCATTCGACTCGAGGTTCCCACTAATCAGCCCGTTCTGATTCTGCGTGATTTGGAACGGCCACGTTATTTGCCTCTGTGGATTGGCACGGCCGAAGCAACCGCAATCACTCTGTCCCTTGAAGGTGTTGTGCCTCCGCGTCCGCTGACGCATGATTTGCTTGCCGATGTGATTGAAAACATGGGTGCAGTGCTAACGAGTGTGACCATCAACCAATTTGTGGATGGTGTTTTTATGGCGGTTTTGCAGTTTGCCAATCATGAATCCATAAGTGCTCGACCCTCGGATGCTGTGGCTCTAGCGGTTCGATTGGATGTTGCAGTGTTTGTTGATTCAGACGTAATGGATGAAGCTGCTCTAGACATCGATGAAGAGATGGTTGATGAGAATGACGATCCAATAGACCCACAGGTTGAACTTGATAAATTTCGCGCATTCTTAGACGAGATAAATCCAGAGGATTTCAGCAACTAATCACTTTAATCGTGCTTAAACCAGCACTTTAGGGTTTAGCAAGAACTCTCAACCAATACTTTAGGTTTATAGTTCGGCGTGTCGATGGCAAATGTCTTTGCCTCAAGTAGTTCGTACCCATAGATTTAAGGCACAGGTTCCCCGTGGATTATCCACCCTGTTCTCAAGGAGTAAAAATGTCAGATGCTGGCAATAACCAACAAAATGAGTTGGATGCTGCGTTAATTGCCGCTGGTGCTAAAGCACAGGAACAGGGTTTACTCTTTGCAGACACTTCAATGGCTTCAACACCTGAGGTCGGCTACCGAGGACCGATTGCTGCTGGGGTAGTGGGGATCACTTACCGTCAGCTTGATTATTGGGCTCGCACTGCGCTGGTTGAGCCAACCGTGCGTTCCGCGACTGGTTCTGGCACAGCGCGCTTATACGGTTTCCGCGACATCTTGGAATTGAAAATTGTCAAGCGCCTTCTCGACACTGGCGTTTCACTCCAGCAGATTCGAGCCGCAGTTGAGCACCTACGTATGCGTGGGACTATGGATTTGAGCCAAGTGACGCTTATGAGTGATGGTGTGAGCGTTTACGAATGTACTTCTGCTGACGAGGTTATCGATCTACTTGCGGGTGGCCAAGGTGTTTTTGGAATCGCACTCGGTCGTGTGTGGCAGGAAATCGAAGGAAGTCTTTCTGCGCTACCAAGTGATCGCAGTGAAGTTGTTGAGGCGGTAGAAACTTCCAATGACGAGCTTTCGCTACGTCGCCGTGCGCGAGTCGCTGGCGAGTAACTCGCTGTTCGTTGTCATGCGTAATAGGCTATACATAGCCGTTGATTCAGTTTAGGAGAGAGCGCACAGCCAGTGCGCCGCCGAAGGGGCAATGCTCCCCAGAACCTCTCAGGCAAATGGACTAAGCGAATCGGCAACTCTGAAGTGACCTCATAACAGAGGGGGAGGGCCCTATTGGGTCTACTCCTGCTATCTGCTCTTGAGGTTTTGTTGTCTAAGTTCTCTGGCTCCACATACACGTCCTTTGCCGATCGGCACATTGGCCCAAATGCTGATTCATTAGATTTCATTTTGAATTACTTGGGGCTAAGTTCTTTAGCTGAACTCACGCAAAAGGTTGTGCCAAGCAACATTGCTAATCCCTCGAGACTAGAACTTGCCGAAGGTTTAAGTGAGCCCGAGGTGCTGGCTGAATTGGCAGACCTAGCTAGTCAAAACGAAGTTTTAGTTTCCATGATTGGACTCGGTTACTACGCAACACATACTCCCGGTGTCATTTTGCGTAACATCACGGAGAATCCAGCTTGGTACACCGCCTACACGCCTTATCAACCAGAAATCTCTCAAGGTCGATTAGAAGCTTTACTCAACTTTCAGACGATGATCACAGATCTCACTGGGCTGGATATTGCCAGTGCTTCTCTTCTTGATGAATCCACAGCAGCTGCCGAAGCGATGACGCTGCTGCGCAGAAGTTCCAAATCAGAACATCAAACTTTCCTCGTCGATCAAGACACACATCCACAAACACTCGGTGTTTTAAGAACCAGGGCTGAACCGCTTGGGATAGCAATTCAGACATTCGATAGTCAGTCCCTAGAAGCACTACCGAATGCCTATGCAATGTTGTTGAGTTACCCGGGTAGCAGTGGTGTTGTTCGTGATCATCGTGACTTAACTGCCCGAGCACACACCGACGGAATTTTGGTCAGCGTAACAACTGATCTACTGGCATTAACTCTGATCGAGGCACCCGGCATGTGGGGAGCCGATGTTGTAGTGGGTAGTTCGCAGCGTTTTGGAGTCCCTATGGGATTTGGTGGTCCACATGCCGGCTTCATGGCTGTGCGCAATGGTTTAGAACGGTCTCTTCCTGGTCGCCTTGTTGGTGTGAGTGTAGATGTTGATGGAAACCGTGCTTATCGACTCGCGCTGCAAACTCGAGAGCAGCACATTCGCAGAGATAAGGCAACAAGCAACATCTGCACTGCGCAGGTCCTTCTCGCTGTAATGGCATCGATGTACGCCGTTTATCATGGCCCGCATAAATTGCGTTCGATTGCCTCTGGAGTGCATGTTAGTGCAGTCACGCTGGCTCGAGGTTTGCAATCTGCTGGACTAGAAGTTACCGAAAATTTCTTCGATACAGTGCGGGTTAAAGTTCCTGGCCTGGCGCAAAAAATACAGGCCAGCGCTCGTAGTCGGGGCATTTCATTGTGGCTAGTGGATCAGGACACAATCGCAATAAGCGTTGATGAAACCACTACAGCAGCACACATCCAAAGTGTTTGGGATTCATTTTCGCAGGTGATAGCGGGTGAAATTTCGCACTCAAATATTCACGGCCAAATCGAAGAGTTGAATCTGCCGGAAAGCGTTCTTCGGCAAAGCGAGTTTTTAACTCATCCAGTTTTCAATACCCACCACAGCGAAACAGAAATGTTGAGATACATCCGCAAACTCTCTGACAAAGACATTGCGTTAGATCGCTCAATGATCCCTCTTGGCTCTTGCACTATGAAGTTAAACGGCACAACTGAGATGGAGTCAATTACTTGGCCCGGCTTCGCCAACATTCATCCATTCGCCCCGCTAGACAGCGTCACTGGTTACTTGAAACTTATTCAGCAACTTGAAGATTGGCTTTGTGAGATAACAGGCTACGACGCGATATCTCTTCAACCGAATGCCGGTTCTCAGGGTGAATTCGCTGGGTTACTAGCTATCAGGGGATACCACCGAGCAAATGGGGATCTAAACCGTACTGTTTGTCTGATCCCTAGTTCAGCTCATGGGACAAATGCCGCCTCAGCTGTCATGGTGGGCATGAGCGTTGTGGTTATCAACTGCGACGAGCAAGGAAACGTCGATCTTGCGGATTTGGCCAACAAGATTGCTCTGCACGCAAATGACATAGCCGCATTGATGATTACCTATCCATCTACTCATGGTGTTTATGAAAGTGCTGTATCCGAGATTTGTGCGATGGTTCATGATGCAGGGGGACAGGTTTACGTAGATGGCGCCAACCTCAATGCTCTTGTTGGTTTAGCAAAGCCCGGAAAGTTCGGCGCAGATGTTTCACACCTGAATCTTCATAAAACTTTCGCCATTCCGCACGGCGGAGGTGGGCCTGGAGTAGGTCCTGTTGGTGTTCGCGCTCATCTAGCGCCATATCTGCCATCTCATTGCATTCGTCCAGAGGCAGGTCCTCTTGGTCGTGGGCATCTTGATGGTGGGATAGGAGCAGTCAGTGGGGCGCCTTGGGGAAGTGCTGGCATCTTGCCAATTCCTTGGGCTTACATTCGCCTAATGGGCTCACAAGGGTTGACTAGGGCAACACAAGTTGCTGTTGCATCTGCGAATTACTTAGCAAAGAAACTTGAGCCATATTTTCCAGTACTTTATGTCGGTGAAAGCGGATTAGTCGCTCATGAATGCATCCTAGATTTGCGGGAATTGACCAAACAAACGGGAGTAACGGTTGATGATGTGGCTAAGCGACTGATGGATTTTGGCTTTCACGCCCCAACTATGTCATTTCCAGTGGCTGGAACTTTGATGATTGAACCAACGGAGAGCGAATCATTAGCCGAGCTAGATCGTTTTGTCGAGGCAATGGCGCACATCAGGGCAGAGATTGACCGGGTTGGTTCTGATGGCTGGTCAGTCGATGACAACCCGCTACGCAACGCCCCACACACGGCTGCTTTCCTACTTGGTAACTGGAATCATCCGTATAGCCGCGAAGAAGGCGCCTATCCTGTTGAGAGCCTTCGTGAGAATAAGTTCTGGCCACCGGTGCGCCGAGTCGACGGTGCCTATGGGGACCGGAATTTGGTCTGTGCTTGTCCACCGATAACAGACTTCGCTTAACGACAACAAGGG
>CAIVPQ010000002.1 GCA_903907835.1 uncultured Actinomycetes bacterium | reverse complement strand
GCGCTTTGGCGCAAGAACGCCCGGCCCTGGCCACAGCGACTTTTTTCGCATTGTGATTCTTACTTAATCCTGTTCTTGTCGGTAACAGGCGAAGCCCGTTACCGAGCCAGGGTTTTGGGATCGACTTTCAACTCTTACTTATGTTCTTTGCGCTTTGGCGCAAGAACGCCCGGCCCTGGCCACAGCGACTTTTTTCGCATTGTGATTCTTACCTATTCCTGTTTTATCGGTCACTGGCAGAGCCCGTTACCGAGCCAGGGTTTTGGCAATTGGCATAAAAATTTGCCCATTTACCGCCCGCTCGGCCCCAATCGCTGAATTTTGATGTTTGTTTACTTTTGGAAAAAGACTAATTTGTCTGCGAATATCCAAAAAACTCATTGAAGTTACGATATTGTTATCAAAACAAAGCAAAACAAATAGACAAACGGACACAATCGGGTGTTTAATCGTCTTACAAGGGGGTCAGTTATGTATGCAGCAGAGCGTTACCGCTCAATCGTCGAACGCGTAGTCGGTTTGGGGCGTGCCTCAGTCACTGACCTTGCAGAGGACTTAGATGTCACTCCAGAAACAATCCGCCGCGACCTTAGCGAACTTGAACGCCAAGGACTTGTACGCCGTGTACACGGCGGTGCTGTTCCAGTCGGGCGCGTTGGTTACGAGGCAACTGTTGATTCCCGCAACAGCGTTCTTGTTGAGGAAAAGAATCGTATTGCCGCCATGGCACTCAGCGAGATTCCTAAAGAGGGCGCTGTAATCGTGGATGCAGGAACTACAACAGGTCGGTTGTTGTCATTAATTCCGGATGATCGCGAACTGACCATCATCACGGATTCAGTTTCACACGCTTTAGCTCTTGCGAACCGATCGAATATTTCAACCTTGCTCCTGGGTGGTCGTGTTCGTGGCCGCACACTTGCATGTGTCGATCAGTGGGCGTTGTCTGCACTTACCGGTCTCTATGCAGACGTGGCAATCATCGGCACAAATGGCATCAGTCTCGAGCGCGGGCTAACGACTCCAGATCATGCCGAAGCCGCAGTCAAGCAGGCAATGTTGAAGGCAGCACGACGTAAGGTAATTCTCGCGGATCACAGTAAATTCAACGATGATCACTTTGCAAACTTCGGGGCTATCTCTGACATTGATTTGGTCATCACTGATTCAAACATTGATGAAGATGTTGCATCTAGTTTTGTGGCCGCTGGCCTTGAGTTGGTGCAAGCATGATTATCACCATCACGCTGAATCCGAGTGTTGATCGCACGGTAGGAATCAATGCCCTAAAAATTGGATCAGTAAATCGAGTTGACTTACTTTCTGTTGATCCAGGTGGCAAAGGCGTTAATGTCTCACGTGCGTTGAGTGCTTTTGGTGCTAAAACTTTTGCACTCATTGTTTGTGGATCCTTTGGCAGTCGTTGGTTCACTGAGAGACTCGCTGAACTAGATATTGAAAACGAAATTTTGTTGGTCGATGGAATCACCCGTTCAAATGTGACGATAGTTGAGGAGATCTCCGGTTCAGTTACCAAAATAAATGAACCCGGTTTTGGATTAACTTCGGAAATGGTCGCTGAGGTTAAGTCAGCATTAGGCAATCTTGCACAGCCTGAATCATGGGTGGTTTTGGCTGGACGTCTTAACCCGGGAGCAGATTCAGATACCTACCGTCACCTAGTGGATTACGCACATTCATTGGGCGCAAAGGTTGCCGTAGATGCCAGCGGTGCTGAATTGCTCTCTGCAGCAAAGAACGCCAAACCCGATTTGATTAAACCTAATCAGCATGAACTTGCTGAACTTGTTGGTCGCGAACTGCACACAATCGAAGACATCATTGACGCTGCCAAAGAGGTCTTGGCCTGGGGTGTTGGTTCTGTCTTGTGCAGCCTCGGTGCTGATGGTGCCATTTTGATTAGTGCAAGTGAAATTGTTCATGCCGAGCCAGCTCATCCAGTAGTTGGTGTTCCAGTCGGAGCTGGCGATATTTTGCTCGCGACTTTTATCGCTGGTGGTGCAAATGGTTCTGCACTTCGCGATGCAGTTGCTTGGTCAGCTGCTTCTGTTCCACTTGAAGGAACTTCGATCCCGACCATAGACCAGGTCAATTTAATTGAAGTGCGCATCAATTGTTCTTTGGATTCTCAAAGACCTTTAGTCGAGGTGAATTAGGTATGTCTGTTTTTTCTGCTGAATTAATCAATCTTGAACTTAACGCGTGGGATAAAACCGAAGCAATCACGCAGATGGCCTTAATGGTTGTGGCAGCCAACCGTGGCACCGATGTTGAGCAGATCGTCACCGATGTGCTGGCACGGGATGCCATGGGGACTCCGCAGGTTGATGGCGTAGCTATCCCTCATGCGCGTTCAAGCGGCGTTACTCAATCAAGTGTCGTGGTGGCTCGCACTGTAGGAATCTCTTTCGATCCAGATGAAGATCCAGCGGATGTAATTTTTATGATTTTGGTTCCAGATGGTGAAGGTAATGAACACATCGACATACTTTCTGGGCTTGCCCGCAGATTGATGGATCCCGATTTCACTACCGCATTGCGCACATTGGGTGATGCGCAATCAATAGCAGACCTACTTTCAATCGGACAGGAATAAGAAAATGAAACTAATTGTCGTCACATCATGCGCAACTGGCATTGCCCACACATTTATGGCTGCAGAGGCTCTCGAGCGCGCTGCGAAAGCCGCTGGTCATGAAGTTTGGGTTGAAACTCAAGGCGCTGGTGGGTTCAAGCCACTTGGTGCCGATATCATCGGTGCCGCAGATGTAGTTATCTTCGCAAATGACATTGGAGTACGCGAAAAAGATCGATTTGTAGACAAAAAAATTGTCCAGAGTACTCCTAAGGCAGCAATCAAGGATGCCAAGGGATTGATTATCCAGGCTGAAGAATTAGCCGCCAACTAAAAAAGTTTCTAGTGGGAGAGTCTCACCAGAATATTTTGCATCTGCAACCCCGTAGATGTGAAGGTAAGAGAAAGGATCAGCCATGAGTGCTGGTACAACATTGCGCCAGTGGTTAATGACTGGAGTCAGTTACATGATTCCGTTCGTAGCCGCAGGTGGCATCTTGATTGCAATTGGATTCATGCTCCATGACCCAGTTGATGTCGTAAAGCCAACTTTGGAGGAAGCTCTAGCAGAAAATAACATTCCTGCATTGATCTTCCGACTTGGCGCAGTTGCATTTGGCTTCTTGGTTCCGGTTCTTGCCGGTTTCATTGCCTACGCAATTGCAGATCGACCAGGACTTGTTCCTGGCTTCGTTGCGGGTTCGTTAGCTGGCGCTCTTGGCGCTGGTTACCTTGGTGGCCTGATTGGCGGTCTTATCGCTGGTCTAGTTGCTAAGTGGATATCAGATCAGAATGTGCCTGCCGCATTTAGAAGCGTCATGCCTATTGTGGTGACTCCCTTAGTCTCCACATTGGTTGTTGGCTTTGTCATGCTTTACATCGTCGGCAAGCCTGTGGCTTCCGCGAACAAAGGCTTGACTGATTGGCTAGCGAATATCGGTACTGGAAGCGCAGTTGTGCTTGGTATCGTTCTTGGCCTCATGATGGCGTTTGATATGGGTGGACCAGTAAATAAGGTTGCCTACACATTCGCCACCGGTGGTCTTGCAAACGTTGCAGCGGGTGCAACTGATGCAAAGGAATGGACCGTTATGGCTGCCGTTATGGCTGCAGGTATGACACCTCCACTTGGACTAGCGCTTGCCACATTTGTACGCAAGAGCCTGTTCACTGAATCTGAACAAGAAAATGGTAAAGCCGCAGTTGTCTTGGGCTTGTCATTCATCACTGAAGGTGCGATCCCATTCGCAGCTGCAGATCCAATTCGCGTAATCCCATCACTGATGGCTGGATCAGCCGTTACTGGTGCGATGGTTATGGCATTTGAAAATACCCTTCGTGCACCACATGGTGGCATCTGGGTTACTCCACTAATTGGTGGAGTATTCACTTACCTATTGGCAATTCTCGCTGGCACATTGGTAACTGCTATTGCAGTTGTGGCAGCAAAGAGTGCAGGTGCCTCAAAGTCACAAGCAGAAACTGAACTAGTTTCAGCTAACTAATCAATTACTGAGTGTGTTCCGAACTTTGTTCGGAACACACTCATGTTGGCGCATTCTCGCCAGCACAAATCAGAAGCGAGATAAAATGCCAAGTCAAATTGCGATTGTTGCTAGCAAAATAGGTCTACACGCACGCCCTGCCTCACTCCTTGTGAAGATTGCCACTAGTGCGGGTGTGCCGATTACGATTGGCCGAGTTGGGCAAAAAGCAGTAAATGCTGCGAGCATGCTTTCAGTTTTGGCTCTAGGCGCAAAGTCGGGCGAGGAATTAGAAGTCACGGTTACTGACGGTCCTAATGCCGAGCAAGTGCTGACACAATTAGTGGAGATAGTTACAACAGATCACGACGGGTAGGTTATGAGTTATTCAGGTATCGGAGTTTCACCGGGCATCGCTGTTGGGCCAATTCGCCGAGTAACTCGAACGCAGTTAAGCGAACCCGTCCCAGCATCACCACGGTCTGTATTCAAAGCCCTTGATGCTGTTGCTACAGATTTAGAAAAGCGCGCTGAATCCGTTGCGCTCGAAGTGGCAAGAGATGTGCTATCCGCTCAGGCAATGATTGCTCGTGACCCGGCACTCGTGGAAGCCATCGGCGCGCGATTATTGGATGACATTGAATATCCTGATGTGCGCTCACAGATAACTGAAGCATTTGCTGGATTCAAAGAAGCACTCGCAGCCCTTGGTGGATATTTCGCCGAGCGAGTTGCGGACCTTGAAGAGATTTCAGATCGGCTCTTAGCTATGCTCAGCGGCCAAGAATATGAAGATGTAAAACTTAGTGAGCCAAGCGTGATTGTTGCTCTTGACTTAACCCCAGCTGACACTGCCTCGCTAGACCTAAATTTTGCTCGCGCACTTGTCGTCGAAAAGGGTGGCCCAACAAGTCACACCGCCATCGTGGCTCGTGGTCTGGGCATCCCAGCCATTGTCGGTTGCGTTGGAATTATGGATGTTCCCGAAGGCCAGATAATCATGGTGGATGGTCGTGAGGGTTTAGTCCTAACAAATCCATCTGATGGTGAAATTGAAGCGCGCAATACTCGCGAAGAGTCATTGCGAGCCAGAGCATCATCTGTAGTTGGACCAGGACGCCTTTCAGATCGCACGCCAATCTCGCTGCTTGCCAATGCCGGAAATGCCCAAGATGCAATATCAGCTGCCACCGTTGGTGCAGAAGGCATCGGACTATTTCGAACTGAACTTTTATTTCTTGATCGCAATGATGAACCATCAGTAGACGAGCAGGTCGAACTGTACCGAAGTGTCTTTGAGGCAATGGCTGGCCGTCGAGTTGTCGTGCGCACACTTGATGCTGGTAGCGACAAGCCTGTGCCATTCATCAATGCGATTCATGAGGAAAATCCCGCGCTCGGGGTACGTGGGTGGCGTTTAACCCGGACCGCGGATAACGTGCTTGATCGTCAACTTGATGCCATAGCTGCAGCATCGCGAGCAGTCAACGCGGACATCTGGGTCATGGCTCCGATGATTGATGTCCCATCCGAAGCCGCAGAGTTTGCACATCGCGCTCGGGCTCGTGGGTTGCGGCGCGTAGGCGTGATGGTTGAAACTCCAGCATCTGCAATATTGGCCGACAAAGTTTTGGCTGAAGTTGATTTTGCGAGCCTTGGCACCAATGACTTGACCCAATATGTGATGGCAGCAGATCGACTAGATTCACGACTAAGCGATTTAACTTCAACCTGGCATCCAGCAGTGCTGCGCACAATCAAAATGGCTGCATCAGGCGCAGAAGCCCTTGGCAGACCAATTGGTGTCTGCGGCGAAGCTGCAGCAAACCCACAACTAGCTGCAATCATGATTGGACTTGGAGTCAGCAGCCTTTCGATGGCGCCAAGTGCGCTCGCTGAAGTTCGCGGATTCTTAGCCCAAGTTGATCGCGCAACTTGTGTTCGAGCCGCTGAACAAGTTTTGGCAGTTTCATCAGCCGATGAAGCCGAAGGCATCGCTTTAGATTTGTTTGGTTCATAATTCCACAAACATTTCGTCAATCATTTTTAGATGAACGACAATTCTTTTTGCGCAGAATGTGAATAGAAAACGAATGTTTAAATAACAAAATCATAAAAACTTGTCTTATTCGCGATTAATTTGCAATTTCACTTGACTTACGTGAATAACATCGGTGTAATTTACTAAAGCTCTATTCGATATGCAGTAAATCCAACGCCCCCGCGTTGACTATTGCAAGGACGGAAGGCCAATTGTGAGCGAACTAGTTTTGTTACCTTTTAGCGAAGTCGATGAACTTGGTTGGCATGAGCGTGCATTATGCGCACAAACTGACCCAGAGGCATTTTTCCCGGAAAAGGGTGGATCTACTCGTGAAGCCAAGCGGGTTTGTGGCTCATGCGATGTGCGCGTTGACTGCTTGGAATATGCTCTTGAAAATGATGAGCGATTTGGCATCTGGGGTGGCCTAAGCGAGCGCGAGCGTCGTCGCTTAAAGCGAGCAAATGCTGAAAGATCAGCTGGCTAATTTCTAATCTGCGGACCTTGGTAATCAGGGTCCACATCTTGGGGGCGAAGCCCCAGCAAGTTGCTGACTAGTTCAGCAAGGACGTCTCGAGTAATTCGGGTCATCAAATCATTATTAAGACTTCGCGCTTCAATTGGTCGCTGATACAAAACAATCTTTACCGGGTTTCCCTGATCAATGCGACCGAGCGAAACTGCACCTTCGCTAAGGATCAAATCTCGTAAATTCGGGATCTCTTCAAATCCAAAAGTGATCCCCGCAACTTTTTTTCCCATGCGACCATCGAGATCCTTAATTGCATCTCTTAATTGTCGAGCAAAAAACTGATCTCGAGTTTCATGCGATGGCGCAATGTGTGGCAGCAATGGTCCACGCATTCCGCGACCATGTGTATCGCGGCGCGCTTTTCTCGGAGAGTCATTGGGCACACTGTCAGCCTACGTGGACTAGTTTGGCGTGTGTGGGAACTCGTACTTGTTCAAAACCGTCGTGTAGCGCTCGTGCTGTTGCGACCTTGACGTACGTGTATTCCGACTCCACTGCAGTTCTAGGTCCGCTAGCAACTTTTGCCGAACCACATTGCTATGACTTATG
>CAIVPQ010000001.1 GCA_903907835.1 uncultured Actinomycetes bacterium | reverse complement strand
TCCTGGTATCTGGGTTAATACCACTCGGGTCGATCAATTTGGTTTCCCATTGAGGCTGCGCGTGCAGGGGGCCAATGGCTATGACCAAACTGTTGGTGAGAGTCTTTCGGAAAGTCGTGCATCATTGTTTTCTCAATTCATCGCGGCGATGCCTGATGCATTCAAGGGTTTAGCTCAAGGTGCTCACTCAGCCAACCGTATTACGGCACCAGCGCATCAAAGTTTTCAAGCTGGTAAATCCAATGCAAATTATCTTGCGCCTTACATTGATGAGATGTGGGAGAAATACAAAACAAAAGATTTAGTATTCACATTACAAAACTTGGGCACATTCACAGGAAGAGTCCAGGCGAACGACACGCTTCGACTCACTGGCGGTGTACAAAACGGCACTTACACAATCAATGGCAAACCAACTACTTCAATGGTCATGCTTGGTGATGGACTTTTGAATGATGCCGTGGGTGGCACAAATGTTGGCACTCAACTTCAAATTCAAGCTCAGGTTTGTGCCGCGCTCAATAGGCATGTTTTTGATAATCCTGCGAATTGGCATAATTCTGCTTACTTCTATCCAAATGGCGGCTTAGCCAATGATTACGCAAAGTTTTGGCACCAGCACAGTATCAATGGTTTGGCATATGGCTTTGCCTATGATGATGTCGGCGACTTCAGCCCATCCTTGTATACATCCGCTCCGACTACGGTGACATTCTCAATCGGTTGGTAATACAGATCTCCTGATTCCTACCAAGCGAAGAAATGTTTAATGCCGGTCCTCTAATAAGGGATGCTTTCTATCCCAAATGCGACCAGATATTGCATCGGCTCTTCGTCTAGCCATACCTGAAAGCACTTCAAGTACCACGCGATTACCTAGTAACGCGGTTATGTCTGCGTGATCATACGGTGGAGCCACTTCAACAATATCGATGCCTGCAAGAGGAATCTCGTAAGCAATTCTGCGCACGGAATCTAACAATTCACGAGATGAAAGTCCGCCTGGCTCGGGTGTTCCAGTGCCTGGTGCAGAACCCGGATCAACAACATCGATATCAACGCTTAAAAATATTGAGTCACATTCTTGTTGCGCGTAGGTGATTGCCTCATCTAGACATTCGCTTAGGCCACGTTCCACAATTTCTGTCATTTCGTATGAGCGCATTTCTTGGGCTGCCATCCAGGCCAAGGTCTCAGGGGGTGGCCAGTAGCCACGAAGCCCTACTTGCAAAAAACGGTTTCCCTTTACCGCGCCACTTTCAATCAACTGACGCATCGGATGGCCGTGACCAATTAATGAACCAAAAGTGATGTCACCGGTATCAGCGTGTGCATCAAAATGAATCACACCTAACTTGCCCCAAGTGTCGGTCCCACGAGCCACACCTGTGATGTTTGGCCAAGTAACTGTATGGTCTCCACCTAGAACAAGGGGAATAGCCCCTGCCCTAGCAATTTGCTCAATAACTATTTCTAATGCTGCACATGATTTTGCTGCATCACCAGAGAACATTTCAACATCGCCCATGTCTAGAACGCGCATGTCAGCAAGTCCATCTACCCGCATCGCCAAACTTGGGCGCGAACCATCATGTGGCAAATAGCAAGTTTCTCGCATCGCTTTGGGTCCGAAACGAGCGCCTGATCGATAGCTTGTCCCGCCATCAAATGGAGCCCCAACGATAATGACATCTGCTCCGTGCCATGTTTCCGGACTATCTAAATCACATTTATCGACGCCTAAGAATGTGATATCAGGACCAAACATTGCACCATAGCGAGCCATAGTTTTAGGCTATCTCACGCAAACTCGTTTGTGAGTCTATTGCAATGGTTAACTGAAATAGCTTGATCTCCTAAACTCCATGAAACGCCAATCATCGCCTGTGACAATAGGGATTGTGACTCCCAAATTGAAGAGCTATGGAAATTCGCAAGGTGCCGATTTAAGAGAATTTCTGGATTTATCGTTTAGGCAACCTTGTGTGGACTTGATAATCTGCTTGCGCGAATTGGATACCCTAGCACCTGCGATCATCCATCAGACGAGAGTGGCAATTCGCACCATACAGAGCTACCTTGAAACATTCGACGATGTACTGACGCATAAATATGTGCGCGAATTTCACGACTGGCTTCGCGAACTTCACAAATCTCTGACACAAATTCGAAATCTGGATGTGTTTAGTGAATTGATTTCTACAAACAAAGTCACATTAGTGAACAGGGAGTTTGTGATTGAAGAGATCACTCGACAAAGAGCATTTGAGGTTTCTATAATCAAACCGAAATTGACTCCTGAATTAGTAATGGGCTACGTACACGCGATTGAGATTTTCCAAAGTTCTTTGCCCATCAGAAATCAAGTTTCAAGTATGAAAACCAGAGCTCAAAATAGATTATTAGTCAGTGAGCTTGATAAACATTGGAAGATTTTTCAGAGCAACTACAAGAAGAGCCGAATTAGACCCTCGCCACGACGTCGACATAAGTTAAGGATTTCCGCTAAGAATGTTCGGTACGTTTACGAACTTTCTCGTCGTATGCAAATGCCTGAGCACCCCAAACGACTAGCTAGAGTTATCGAGTTACAGGACACGTTGGGTGTGAAAAACGATGTCTACACTTTTTATAAATGGCTTCGCACTATCGCACCAGATTGATCGCCTTTAATGAGAAATGTTTCTAAAATTCAATTTGGTACATTCGAGGACCTGCGATGGCGCCATTTAGGCAAATTCCAAAGGTCTCCCCAAAGTTTTTCGTAGATCGCGGGATTTACCTTGTCCCGACCTCTTGCTGGATAGGGTGTGAACTCTCCAAAGTAAACCTTGTCCTCGATACTGTATAAATCTATCCGCATGTAATCGAATTCTGCCGTCAACCGTTCTGCGATGCTGACCATCTCCCGGTAATTCTCAGGCAAAGGATCTATCCGAACTGGCAACTCATACCCGTACGAAACTGGAATTAGGTCACCGTCTCGATTGAAACATGCTCTTCGATGATCCTCAAAGCGACTATAGTCAACGCCACAAAATGCAACCCGTCCGGAAAAGACATGGAACTTAAAATCCTGCGGGATGTCTACTGAGATACGGCGCTCAATAAAGAAGCCTTCGCGTGCCAT